>CAZQPN010000005.1:0-25698 GCA_964595215.1 uncultured Rubrivivax sp.
CCGGGCCTTGCGATGTCCTGGTGCTGGACATCAACCTGCCGGGCCGCAGCGGGCTGGACGTGCTGCACGCGCTGAAGGACGAGGGCTCGCCGGTGCGGGTGCTGATCGTCAGCATGTACCCGGAGGACCAGTACGCGATCCGCGCGCTGCGCGCCGGTGCCTTCGGCTACGTCAACAAGGGGGGCGATCCGCAGCTGATCGTGCAGGCCGTGCGCACGGTGGCGCAGGGCCGCAAGTACGTGACGCCGGAGATCGCGCAGATGCTGGTCGAGAGCCTGACCGCGCCGGCGAGCGCCGAGAACGCCCACCAGAAGCTGTCCGACCGCGAGATGCAGACGCTGACGATGATCGCCTCCGGCAAGCGGCTGTCGGACATCGCCGACGCGCTGACGCTGAGTCCGAAGACCGTCTCGGTCTACCGGGCGCGCGTGCTGGAGAAGCTGGGCCTGGCCAACAACGCCGAGTTGACGGTCTATGCGATCCGCAACGGACTCGTCGGCGACTGAGGGCCGACGGGCGGCACGCCGCCCGCCCGCTGCCGCGACACAGCCGGGCACGTGCTGAGCGCCCGCATGGACGACCCGGTCGGCGCCCGCATCGCCGGGGCGGACGCGCTGTCGCTGGCGTGGATGCAGGCGCGCAACCACACGCTGCGCTGGCTCGCCGCCTTCGAGGCGTCGTCGCACGGGCCGCTGGCCCCCGCCGGCGGCCTTCCCGGCGCGCTCTGGCTGGCCGGGCACTCGGCCTGGTGGGCCGAGCACTGGATTGTCCGCAACGTCCAGGCGCAGCGCGGCGAGCGCTGCGAGGCCTCGCGTCCCCGGCTGGCGTCGATCGAGCCGCTGGCCGACCCCGTGCTCGGCCCCGACGGCCGGGCTGCGGCGCTGGCCGGCCCGCCGCGCTGGGCCGACGTGGCGGACGTGCGCGCCTACATGGCCGACACGATGGAGGCCTCGCTCGAGCTGCTGGCCCGGGCCGCCGGTGACGACGACGACCTGCACTTCCCGCGCCTGGCGCTGTGGCACGAGGACCGCTGCGGCGAGGCGCTCGCGGCGCTGGCCGACGCGGCGGGGCTGGTCGACGGGCCGTGGCCGGCGCTGCGCACCCGGGCGCCGCAGGCGCCGCTGTGGATGCCGGCGGCGCGCGTCATGCTCGGCTCGGCGCGCCGGCCGGAGCTCGGCGGCCTCGTGCCGGAGGCCGAGCGCTGGGCCCATCCGGTGGCCGTGCCCGACTTCGAGATCGATGCGCAACCGGTCAGCTGGGCGCGTTTTGCCGAGTTCGCCGAGGACGGCGGCTACGACGACGAGCGCTGGTGGCGGCCGGACGGCTGGGCCTGGCTGCAGGCCATCGGCCGGCGCGCTCCGCGCGGCGTCGAGCAGCTGCGCCACGGCGTCGTGCGCATGACGCGCGGGCGGCTGCAGCGTGCGGCGCCGGGTCAGGCCGCGGTGCACGTCACGCGCCACGAGGCCGAGGCCTGGTGTCGTTGGGCCGACCGTCGGTTGCCGACCGAGCCCGAGTGGGAGCTGGCGGCCTGCACCGCGGCCTCGCGCGGCTTCGCCTGGGGCGAGGTGCTCGAGTGGGTGGCCGGATCGGGCCGTCCCTGGCCCGGCCATGCGCCAGTCGTCGGCGACCTCGACCCGGTGCGGCCGGGGGCGGCGGTGCTGCGCGGCGCCGGCCCGTCGACGCCGCGGCGGGCGGCGCACCCGAAGGCGCGTCGCTTCGTCTCACCGACCGACGACGTCTGGCCCTGCGGATTTCGCAGCTGTGCGGCCTGAACCGTCGGTCCCGCACTGCCGCGCATCCGACGCCGGGCTCCGTCGGCGCGCCGCTGGCGGCCGGCGCAGGGCATGTAGCATCTCCGCGGTTGCCCCGTGGAGATGCGCATGTCCGTCGTCACCCTCACCTTGAACGGCACGCCGGCCGAGGCCGACGTCCCGGCGTCGACCCTGCTGGTCGAGCTGCTGCGCGGGCCGCTCGGCCTGACCGGCACGCACGTGGGCTGCGACACCAGCCAGTGCGGCGCCTGCACCGTGCTGCTCGACGGCCGCGCCGTCAAGAGCTGCGCCGTGCTGGCGGTGCAGGCCGACGGCTGCGAGGTCACGACCATCGAGGGCCTGGCCGACGCCGACGGCACGCCGCATCCGCTGCAGGAGGCCTTCAGCGCCTGCCACGGGCTGCAGTGCGGCTTCTGCACGCCGGGCTTCGTGATGAGCGCGGCCGGACTGCTGGCCGAGGTGCCGCGCCCGAGCGAGGCGCAGATCGTGCACGCGCTGGAGGGCAACCTGTGTCGCTGCACCGGCTACGTCAACATCGTGCGTGCCCTGCAGCAGGCCGCGGACACGATGGCCGGGGGGGCGCGATGACCGCGCCGCAGGACATCGGGGCCGTCGGCCGCTTCGGCAGCGGCAAGGCCGTGCGCCGGATCGAGGACGCCGCGCTGCTGCGCGGCGAGGGCCGGTTCACCGACGACGTCAACCCGCCCGGGCAGCTGTTCGGCGCCTTCGTGCGCTCGACGGTGGCGCATGGCCGCATCGCCGGCATCGACACCGAGACGGCGCGCGCGGTGCCCGGCGTCGTCGCCGTCTACACCGGGGCCGACCTCGCCGCCGCCGGCGTGTTGCCGATCGCGCTGGCGCCGGCTTTCAAGCGGCCGGACGGCCGGCCGATGTCGGCCGCGCCGCGCCGCGCGCTGGCGCACGAGGTGGTGCACGCGGTGGGCACGCCGGTTGCACTGGTCGTGGCCGAGACGCGCGCCGCCGCCAAGGCCGCGGCCGACCAGGTGATGGTCGAGTTCGACGACCTTCCGGCCGTCACCGACGCGCTGGCGGCGCTCGAGCCTGACGCGCCGCAGGTCGACGCCGGCACGCCCGGCAACGTCTGCGCCGAGGCACGCTACGGCGACGCCGCCGCTGCCGCGGCGGCCTTCGACGCCGCGCCGCACCGGGTGGCGCTGCGCATCGTCAACCAGCGCCTGGCGCCGAGCCCGATGGAGCCGCGCAGCGTGCTGGCGTGGATGGCCGGCGGCCGGCTGCAGATGCGGCTGTCGAGCCAGATGCCGACCGCGGTGCGCGGCGGGCTGGCGGCGTCGCTGGGCATGAAGCCCGAGGACGTGCACGTCGTCGTCGGCGACGTCGGTGGCGGCTTCGGCATGAAGACCGGCATCTACCCGGAGGACATCGCGCTCGGCTTCGCGGCGCGCGCGCTGGGCCGGCCCGTCAAGTGGCAGGCCGAGCGGCTGGAGGACTTCCTGGCGGCGGTGCACGGGCGCGACTTGGTCAGCGATGCCGAGCTCGCCTTCGACGACGACGGCCGCGTGCGGGCGCTGCGCGTGCGGTCGTGGGCCAACGTCGGCGCGGCGGCCACCACCACCGGCGTCGTCATCCCGCTGCTGCTCGGCCCCTGGGTCGTGACCGGGGTCTACGACATCCCGCTCATCGACCTGCAGATCACCGCGGTGCTGACGCACACCAACGCGGTCGGCGCCTACCGCGGCGCCGGCCGGCCGGAGGCGGTGTTCCTGATGGAGCGGCTGATGAACGCCGCCGCGCGCCGGCTCGGCATGGACCCGGCCGAGGTCCGCCGGCGCAACATGATCCGGCCCGAGCAGATGCCCTACACCAGCGCGATGGCGCAGGTCTACGACGTCGGCGCGTTCGAGAAGATCCTCGACCAGGGCCTGGCGCTGGCCGACTGGGCCGGCTTCGACGCCCGCCTTGCGGCGTCCAAGGCACGCGGCCGGTTGCGCGGGCGCGGCATCGCGACCTTCCTGGAGTGGACCGGCGGCAACGCGCTGGAGGAGTCGGTGACGGTGGACGTCACCGCCGACGGCTATGTCGAGCTCACCAGCGCGACGATGCCGATGGGGCAGGGCATCGCCACCAGCTACGCGCAGCTGGCGGTGGACGTGTTCGGCGTGCCGATCGAGAAGATCCGGGTGCTGATGGGCGACACCGACCGCGCCAACGGCTTCGGCAGCGCCGGCAGCCGCTCGCTGTTCACCGGCGGCAGCGCGGTGAAGGTGGCGGCCGAGCGCAGCGTCGAGCGCGGCCGCGAGCTGGCGGCCGACGCGCTGGAGGCGCCGGCGGCCGACATCGAGTACCGCGACGGCCGCTTCGAGGTCGCCGGCACCGACCTCGGCATCGGCCTGTTCGAGCTCGCTGCGCGCCAGGAGGGTGGCCGCTTCGCGGTCACCGACAAGGCCACCGCCGGGGCGCCGAGCTGGCCCAACGGCTGCCACGTCTGCGAGATCGAGATCGATCCGGCCACCGGCGTCGTCGATGTCGTCGCCTACGCGTCGGTCAACGACATCGGCCGCGTCGTCAGCCCGACCATCGTGCAGGGCCAGATCGAGGGCGGCGCGGTGCAGGGCATCGGCCAGGCGCTGTGCGAGCAGGTCGTCTACGACCCCGACAGCGGCCAGCTGCTGAGCGCCAGCTTCATGGACTACGCGCTGCCGCACGCGGACGTCTTCCGCGATTTCAAGACCGCCTTCGACACCTCGATCCCGTGCACGACCAACGTGCTGGGCGTCAAGGGCGTCGGCGAGCTCGGCACCATCGGTGCGACGCCGGCCGTGGTGGCCGCGGTGATGGACGCGCTCGACCGCGCCGGCCACGGCGACGCCGCCGAGCAACTGCAGATGCCGTTGACGTCGGAACGCGTCTGGCGCGCGCTGCACGCGGGCTGAGGCCGGTGCGTTCGCTGGCGCGGCCCTCGACGCCACTCATCGACATGCAAGCGACCCGGATGAGGCGACGGACGACCTGCAACTGCTGATCGATCTGCACATCGCGGGCGACCGGCAGGGGCCGGGCGGCGCGCCGGCAACCCGCCGCGCCATCGAGCGTTCTGGGCTCGATCTACAACATCGGCTTCGAGAACGGGGTCGGGCGGTGGCGCCGGTTCCTCCGGCCCGGCGGCACCCTGGCGGTCTCCGAGCTGACCCGGCTGACCGACAGCCGGCCGGCAGCGCTCGACGACCACTGGCGGGCGCAGTGCGCGGAAGTCGGAACCGCCTCCTCGAAGGTGGCCGAGCTGGAGTGCAACGCCCATGCGCCGATCGGGTACTTCGCGCTGCCGGAGCACGGCTGGCTGGACCTGCGGCCGGCGGCTCAACCGAGAGAGGGGACGTCAATGATGACGGCCGCGCGGCTTCGGCGCCGTCACCCCCGCGTCGAGACGCGCCGCGGCGCGCGGAAGCGCCACCAGGGCAGTGCCTGGGTCAGCGACAGCACCTCGCCCGGGCGGTCCGGCGCGTAGCCCGGCACGCCGACCAGGCGGTCGGTCCACGCGGGATCGTGCAGCAGCGCACGCAGCCGCTCGACGGCCGGGTGCGCCAGGACGTCGCTCAGGCAAACCAGGAAGTAGTGCTCGTCGACGAGCGGCACGAAGCCGAGGCCGAAGGATTCGGCCGCCGCCTGCACCCCGAGCCCGGCGGACGCCTCGCTGCGTGCGGCGGCGTTGGCGACCGTGGCCGCGACCGCGGCGTGGCTGTCCTCGGGGGGGGCGTCGAAGCCCGGCAGGTCGGCGGCGACCAGCCCCTGCTGCGCCATCAGGTGCTCGGTCAGCAGCCGCGTGCCCGACCCGGGCTGGCGGGGTACGAAACGCACTGCCCCGGCGCTGCGCAGGTCGGCCAGCGAACGAAGCCCCAGCGGGTTGCCGGCCGGCACGATCAGGCCGTGGCGCCGCGTCGCGAAGCCGATCAGCTTGTGCCGCCCCGGCTTGAGCAGCGGCTTGAGCGCGCGCGCGAACAGGTTGCGCGCGTCGGCCAGCGGGGGCACGTGGAAGCCGGCCACGGTGCAGCGGCCTTCGGACAGCGCGCGCAGCGCGTCCATGCTGCCGGCGAAGCGCAGGTCGATGTGCAGGCCCTGCGGTGCCGCCAGGTCGCGCAGCAGCGGCAGCGCCATGTCGTGGCTGGCGTGGATGGTCAGCACCTGCTGGCTGCCGTCCAGTGCCTCGGCCAGCACGTGCTGCAGTTCGGCCCGCAGCGCCTCGATGTGCGGCGCCAGCCGCGTGCGCGCGTGCCGCTCGGCCCACAGCAGGCGGTCGGCGAAGGGCGTCAGCCGCGCCGGCTGGCCCTGCGCCCAGACCACCAGCGGCTCGCCGAGCTCGGCCTCCCAGCGCCGCAGCGCGCCCCACACGTGGCGGTAGGAGGCGCCCAGCGCCTTCGCGGCGTGCTGTATCGAGCCTTGCGCGTGCACCGCCTGCAGCAGGTCGAACAGCGGATGCGCCAGCTCGGCCCCGCGCTGGCCGGCGTCGGCGAAGCGGTACTCGAGGTGGACGCCGCGCGCTTTCACGCCCGCCTCCGCGGCGCCGCCGGCGCGGTCAGGCTGGCGACCAGCGCCGCCACGCTGGCCAGGTCGTGCCCGGGCACGAAGCGGTCGACGTGCCGCAGCATGGCGCGGATGCCGGCGGCGCGCGGCTCGAAGCGGGCATAGCGCAGCAAGGGGTTGACCCAGACGAGCCGGCGGCAGCTGCGGCGCAGGCGCGCCATCTCGGCCGACAGCGCCGCATGGGCGTCGGCCGTGCCGGGCTCCAGGCCGTCGGTGATCAGCAGCACCGTGGCATGTGCCGGCATCACCCGCCGCGCCCAGTCCCGGTGAAAGGCGTGCAACCCCTGCGCCAGCCGCGTGCCGCCGCCCCAGTCGGGCACGGCGCGGACGGCCTGCGCGATCGCGAGGTCGGGGTCGCGGCCGCGCAGCCAGCGCGTCAGCCGCGTCAGCCGGGTGCCGAGCACGAAGGTCTCGACCGGCATCGGCGCGCGCGCCAGCGTGTGGCCGAGCTGCAGCAGCATGCGCGCGTAGCGGTCCATCGAGCCGGAGATGTCGGCCAGCATCACCAGCGGCGCGGGGCGCACGCGGTGGCGGCGCCAGCGCAGGTCCCAGGTCTCGCCGCCGTGTCGTGCGGCGGCGGCCAGCGTTGCGCGGTCGTCGATGCGGCCGCCACGCGCGCCGCGCGGCGCCGGCTGCAGGCGGCGCGTCGGGCGCGGCTCGGTGAGCAGCGGCAGCCGCGACAGCAGGCGCCGAGCGGCGCGCCACTCGTCGACGTCCATGGTCGCGAAGTCCCTGCGCCAAAGGCGTTCGGCGTCGCTGCCGGCGCCGGCACTGGGCGCGTCGGCCTTGGCAACCGCCGGCGTCGGCCACGCGAGCGCCACGGCCAGGCGGGCGCTGACCGCCACGCCCGCGGCCTCGTCGATCGCCGGCGTCGCCGCGATCGACGGCAGCGCGGCGCCGCTCGTGCCGGCGACCGGTGCGACCCAGTAGGTATCGAAGGCCTCGTCGAACAGCGCCCGGTGCTCGTGGCGCCCGATCAGGCAGGCGCCGAGCAGGTGGCGCAGGTCGTCGCGCCGAGCGAGCCCGGCGTGGGCCAGCGCCTGCAACGCGGTCAGCACGCGGTCGGTGCCGACCGGCAGCCCGGCGCGACGCAGCAGGCGCGCGAAGGCCAGCACGTGGTCGGCGAGGTGGCCGCCGGGTGGCCGGTCCGGTGCCGCACCGCCCGCGCCATCGGCCGACGCGTCGCCGACGCCTTGTCCCGCTGGCGTCAGGGCGCCGCGGCCGCGGCCGAGGCCGGCCGGCATCACGGTGCCGCCGGTGCGTCGGCCAGCAGGCGCGCCGCCTCGTCGCCGCGCAGGCGCACCAGATCGTCCTCGTATTTCAGCAGCACGCCGGCGGTCTCGCGCACGCGCTGCGGGTCGAGCGCGGTCGTGTCGAGCGCCACCAGCGCGCGCGTCCATTCCAGCGTCTCGGCGATGCCGGGCGGCTTGACGAGGTCCAGGGCGCGCAGGCGCTGCACGAAGTCCACCACCTGCGCGCTCAGCCGCGCCGGCACGCCGGGCAGGCGGCGCGCCAGGATCTCGCGCTCGCGCCCGGCGTCGGGCAGGCCGACCCAGTGGTACAGGCAGCGCCGGCGCACGGCGTCGTGGATCTCGCGCGTGCGGTTGGACGTCAGCACGACGATCGGCGGCTGCACCGCGCGCACCGTGCCGAGCTCGGGGATCGTGATCTGGAAATCGGCCAGCACCTCCAGCAGGAAGGCCTCGAAGGGCTCGTCGGCGCGGTCGAGCTCGTCGATCAGCAGCACCGGCGGCACCGGCTGCGCCGGGTCGATGGCCTGCAGCAGCGCGCGCTTCATCAGGAAGCGCTCGCCGAAGAGCTCGGCCGCCAGCGCCTCGCGCGACAGCGCCTCGCGCTCGGCCAGGCGGATCTCCAGCATCTGGCGCGCGTAATTCCACTCGTACGCGGCGCCGGCCAGGTCCAGCCCCTCGTGGCACTGCAGCCGGATCAGCGGGCGCGCCAGCATCGCTGCCAGCGTGCGCGCGATCTCGGTCTTGCCGGTGCCGGGCTCGCCTTCCAGCAGCAGCGGGCGGCGCAGCGTCAGCGCGAGGAAGACGACGGTGGCGAGCTCGCGGTCGGCGACGTAGTCCTGCGCGCGCAGCGCGGCCAGCGTCTCGTCGATGGACGCCGGCAGGGCGTCGGTCATCGTCGGCCTGTCTCCGCCCGGGCCGGTGAGGCCGCTCAAGCCGCCCAGGCGGCGACGGCGCGCGCCGTCAGCACCGGGATCAGCGCCGCACGGTAGGTGGCCGAGGCGTGCAGGTCGCTGTTCAGCTCGGCGGGGTCGATGGCGATCCGCTCGCAGGCTGCGGGCGACGTGTCGGCGGCCAGCGCGTCTTCGAGCGCAGTGACGCGGAAGACGCCGCCGGCGCCGGCGCCGGTGACGGCCACCCGCACGCCCATCGGCCCGCGGCTGACGAACACGCCGACGAGCGAAAAGCGCGACGCCGGCTGCTTGAACTTCTCCCACGCGGCGTGGTCGGGGACGGGGAAGCTGACCGCGGTGATCAGCTCGTCCTCTGCCAGCGCGGTGGTGTACAGGCCGAGGAAGAAGTCGTCGGCGGCGATGTCGCGCCGGTCGGTGTGCACCGTCGCCCCGAGGCCCAGCACGGCGGCGGGGTAGCAGGCGGCAGGGTCGTTGTTGGCCAGACTGCCGCCCAGCGTGCCGCGGTTGCGCACCTGCATGTCGCCGATCTGGCCGGCCAGCTTCGCCAGGGCCGGGATCGCGGCGGCGACGTCGGCGCTGGCCGCGACCTCGGCGTGCGTGGCCATCGCGCCGATGCGCACGAGGCCGCCCCGCACCGAGATCTCGTCCAGTCCCGGGACCCCGGCCAGGTCGATCAGCGCGTCGGGCGCGGCAAGGCCGAGCCGCATCGACGGCAGCAGCGACTGGCCGCCGGCGAGGATCTTGACGTTGTCGCCGCCGGCGGCGCGCACAGCGTCGGGCAGGCTGGCAGGGCGGGTGTGGTCGAACGCGTGCATCGCTGCGGGCTCCGGGTCGTCCGGCCGGCGGGTCGGCCGCCGGCCATCCATCCAGTGTAGGCCAGCGCCCCGGCAGAATGCCGGCCATGGATCGACAAGCGCCCGCCGCCGCGGTGGCGGACCCAGGACCGGCCGGTCAGCACCCGGCCTGGATGGAGACCGTGTACGAGCGCCTGGCGCGCGACGACGACGGGCGCGTCTGCCATGCGATCTCCGACTCGGCGTGCCGCGAGACGCCGGGCAACTTCATGCGCATGCTGGCGGCCAACGCGCTCAGCACCGTGGCCGACAGCGTCGCCAGCGCGAAGACGACGCTGCCCTGGCTGCTGCTGCACCTCGGCGGGCCAGGGTGGATGACCGGGCTGCTGGTGCCGCTGCGCGAGGCCGGCTCGATGCTGCCGCAGCTGCTGCTGGGCGCGCTGGTGCGGCGCCAGCCGGTGCGCAAGTGGGTCTGGGTCGGTGGCGCGGCGGTGCAGTCGCTGTGCCTGGCCGGCGTGGCCTGGGCGGGGCTGGGGCTGCGGGGCGCGGCTGCGGGCTGGGCCGTCCTGGCGCTGCTGACCGCCTTCAGCCTGGCGCGCGGCGCCTGCTCGATCGCCTACAAGGACGTACAGGGCAAGACGATCCCGAAGACCCGGCGCGGGCGCCTGGCCGGCTGGATCGGCACCGCCGCCGGGCTGGCGTCGCTGGCGGTCGGCGGCTTGCTCGGCCTGCTGCGGCCGGACGCCGCATCGGCGGCCGCGTACGCCGCGCTGCTGGCCGGTGGCGCGCTGCTCTGGGCGGCGGCAGCCTGGAGCTTCGCGCGCATCGTCGAGGAGCCGGGCGCGACCGAGGGCGGCGTCAACGGTCTCGCCGAGGCCTTTGCCAAGCTGAGCCTGCTGCGCGACGACGCGCCGTTCCGCGGCTTCGTGATCGCGCGGGCGCTGGCGATGGGCTCCGGACTGGCAGCGCCTTTCTATGTGGCGCTGGCGCGCGACTCGATGGGCGGCGCGGCGGCGCTGCTCGGCCTCTTCATCGCCGTCGAGGGGCTGGCCGGGCTGCTCAGCTCTCCGGTCTGGGGCCACTGGGCCGACCGATCGAGCCGCCAGGTCTTCGCCGCCGGGTCGGCGCTGGCAGCCGTGCTGTCGATCGCGGTGGCGGCCTGGGCCGTCTGGATGCCGGCGACGGCGCCGGCGGCCTGGTCGCAGGCGTTCTACCCGCTGGCCTTCCTCGGCCTGGGCATTGCGCATGCCGGGGTGCGGCTGGGGCGCAAGACCCACCTCGTCGACATGGCCGAGGGCAACCGGCGCACCGACTACGTCGCGGTGAGCAACACGGTCATCGGCGCGCTGCTGCTCGCCGCCGGCGGCCTCGGCGCACTGGCGGCGACGTGGTCGGTGCCGGGCACGGTGGCCTTGCTGGGCGCGGCGGGGCTGCTGGGGGCGGGGTTGAGCCTGCGCTGGAAGGACGCGTGACGGCCGCGATGCGCGACGGCTGATGCGGCCGTGGCGGCGGCTCAGGCAGGTACCGTCAGCATCCCGCGCGTCTCGATGAACCGCACGACCTCGTCCAGCCCGCTCTTCGTCTTCAGGTTGGTGAAGACATAGGGTCGGCGCCCGGCGTGGTCCGGCCGCATGCGGCGCGTGTCGGCCTCCATCACCGACAGGTCGGCGCCGACGTGCGGCGCGAGGTCGGTCTTGTTGATGACGAACAGGTCGCTCTTGGTGATGCCGGGGCCGCCCTTGCGCGGAATCTTCTCGCCGGCGGCGACGTCGATGACGTAGATCGTCAGGTCGCTCAGCTCGGGGCTGAAGGTGGCGGCCAGGTTGTCGCCACCGGACTCGATGAACACGACGTCGGCCTGCGGGAAGGGCTCGAGCATGCGGTCCACCGCCTCGAGGTTGATCGACGCGTCCTCGCGGATCGCGGTGTGCGGGCAGCCGCCGGTCTCGACGCCCATGATGCGTTCGGGCTCGAGCGCACCGGCCTCGGTCAGCAGGCGCTGGTCCTCGCGCGTGTAGATGTCGTTGGTGACGACGACCAGGTCCCAGCGCTCGCGCATGGGCTTGCACAGCATCTCGACGAGCGTGGTCTTGCCGGAGCCGACCGGGCCGCCGACGCCGACGCGCAGCGGGGGCAGGGTCTTGGTCCGTCCGGGGATGGCGTGCAGGGCTGAAGTCATGCCGACCATCATGCACGAACCGGGCCAGGCCGGCGGGCCCGCCACCGGACGCGTCGCGGCGTCAGGAGCGGAACAGGCGCGAGTACTGCGTCTCGTGCTGCGCGCCCAGGATGGCGAGCATCGGCGCGAAGGCCTGGCGCGTGGTGTCGTCGAGCGACAGCGCGGCGTCGACCGCCGAGGGAATGTCTGCCGCCAGCGCCGCGAGCAGGCGCTGCCCGGCGGCCTGGCCGAGCGGCACCGCCTTGACCGCTGCCTGGACCATGTTCTCGGCCCAGCCGAAGGCGATCGCGAGCAGGGCAGCGCGGGGCTCGGCGTCGGTGCGCGCGGCGGCCAGCGCCACGGCCACCGGCCAGGTCGGTGCGGGCGCGAACGCACGCAGCGCCGCCACGCGCGGATCGGCCGCGCCGGCGTCCGTGGTGGTGGTGAGGTTGGCGCAGGCCCTGGCGGCGGCCGTCGCATCGACGTCACGCTGGCGCAGCCACTCGGCCATCGACCGGCCGGCCTGCTCGGTCTGAACCCGCTGCTCCGCGGTCTCGCGCGTCTGGTGCACCCATTGGTTGACGGCCTCGGCGCGGGCCGCGTCGCCCGCCTGCCAGGCCACCAGGGCGGCCGCCACGGCCGCCAGGTCGGCACGCGCCTGGACCACGTGGAGCTGGTCGACGAGCCAGCGCCCGGCGCTGGCCTCGTCGTGCACGGCGCCGGTCTCGACCGCCGACTCCAGGCCCTCGGAGTAGCTGAAGGCCCCGACCGGCAGCGCCGGCGAGGCCAGCCACAGCAGCTGCAGCCAGGCGGTGTCGGACGTCATGCGGTGTCAGTGGCCATGGTCATGGCCGTGGCCATGCGCGTGACCGTGGTGATGCGCATGCCCGTGCCCATCGTCGTGCGCGTGGCCTTCGCCAGGTGCATGGCCGTGCCCATGGCCGCCGCCGTAGGCGCCGCCCTCCGGCTCGAACGGGCCGCTTTCGTCGTGCACCAGCAGGTGCATCGCGCGCAGCATGTCGGCCAGCACGGGGTCGGGTTCCAGCTTCAGATGGTCGGGCTGCAGCTCCAGCGCGACGTGGCGGTTGCCCAGGTGGTAGGCGGCGCGCAGCAGGTCGAACGCGCTGCCGTGGCTGGGGCAGTGGCGCACCACCATCACCGGCTGCGCGGCGGCGACGACGCGCACCAGGCTGCCGTCGACTGCCAGCAGCACGTCGCCGCCGCGCAGCTGGCTGCCGCGCGGCAGGAGAACGCCGAGCGCGCGCCCGCTGCTGTCGGTGGCGTCGAAGCGGCTGCGCGCGCGCGTGTCCCAGTCGAGTTCGATCGTCGGCGCCCGGCGCAACAGCACCTGGGCGAGGCCGCGGCCGCGCGGGATGAGCTTGTGGATGATGAGCATGAGGGAAAGCGGGGCGGCCGGTGCGGCCTTGGACGGCCAAGGCCGCGATCGTAGCTGCGCCGCGGCGGGGGCCCTCGTAGCGTGCCGGGCCGCACGCCCTTCGATCCTCGCGCGGCGGCCGGTCCCGGGGCGCTAGAACTCGATCAGGTCGACGCGCAGACCACGCTGGCGTGCCAGCAGCAACAGGCCCTCGGCGAATTCGCGGTCCGGGTGCGGCCACCACACCGCGCGCCACCGGCCCTGCGCCTGCATCAGCTCGAGCTGCGTCCGGTACGGTGTCGCCTGCGAGGCGACGAGCCCGCGCATCAGCGCCTCCTGTGCCTGGGCATCGACCCGCGACGGCAGCGGCCGCGTCGCAATGGCAAACAGGCGTTCCCCATCCTGGCCGATCGGGTGCACCGCGGGCATCGCGGCGACGGCCGTGCCGGAAGGCGGCGATGCGGCGCTGGCGGCGGTGCGTGGCGTGTTGCCCGCTGGCACCCCGGCGACGCCCGGAGGGGTGGTCGGCGGGGTGGTGAACCCGGCCAGAGCCTGCTGCAGCTCCTCCGTGGCCCGAGCGACGCGGGCCTGCCCGCTCGCTTCCCGCGCCGCCTGCCGCTCGGCCACGGACAGCCGCGGACGCACGTCGACCGCACGCGAGCCAGCCGGTGCCAGGGTCCTGGCGTGCTCGGCACCGTGCGCGGCAGTCGAAGGGCCGTGGTCGGTCGGGCCGGCGCCGCGGCCCGGCGGTGACGCGGCCGCGGCGGCCGCTGCCAACGGGGTCGACGCCGGTGCGGACGGCGCGGCCGGCAAGGCCGGCCCCCGTGCCGCGGGCAGTGCGGCCTCGGCGCGGGGCGGTTCGGCCGGTTCGGCGCGGTGACGTGCGGCGGACTCGGCGTCGGCATCGGCGTCGGCGGTGGCCGGCCCCGCCGCCATTGCCAGCGGCAGGGTCGCACCGGGCTGCGCGCCTCGTGGGTGGCTGACGAAGGTCGTCCCGGCAACGAGCGCCACCAGCATCGACACGCTGCCGGCAACGAGACCGGCGGCGGTGAACAGGCGCGGCACGCTCCACTGCCGGTTGCCGTAGACCGCCGCGCGCCCGTCCCGCGCACGCGGGGCCACCAGCACGCGCGTGCGCTGCCCGCCGGCTTCGATCACGGTGCTCAGCACGTGGCGCAGCGTGCGTCCGGTCAGCCCGTCTGCGTCGGCGCGGTGGGACAGGGGCAGCTCGGCGGCGATCTGGCGCCGTGGCCAGCCGTCGAAGGCGTCGGGCGCCATCTCACCGTGGGCGCGCACCCATGCGGACAGGCGCGCCGCCATCGTGCGATGCGCTCGATACATCCAGTCGGCGCCGAAGAGCGGGCGCGTGCGGTCCTCGTCGGCCCCGCCGGTGACCGGCATGTCAGCCGCGACCGCTGCCTGCGGCACGGCGAAAGGGAGTGCGACGACCCCGACCTGGCCGATGTCCGCAGGCGTGAGGCGGCGCGCCAGCGGGTGCCGGTTGTGCCAGGCCACCACGCAGGCGGCCACGTCGGGCATGCGCATTGCCTCCATCGGGCGCGATTCTGGGTGCCGTGGCGTGGCCGCCAAGCGCCGATGTACCGTCGAATCCCGGGGATGTTCCGCGGGTCGTGACACGGACGGCCGCGCTGCGGCAGGATCGGGAGGACGACGCCCGATCACCCGCCCTCCCGTGAAGGACCGTCAAATGATCTTCCGTCAACTGTTCGATCCGACTTCCTCCACCTACACCTACCTGCTGGCCGACCCGGTCAGCCGCGAGGCGGTGCTCATCGACCCGGTGTTCGAGCAGGCGCGGCGTGACGAGGCGCTGCTGCGCGAGCTGGACCTGCGCCTGGTGACGACGCTCGACACCCACGTCCATGCCGACCACGTCACCGCCGCCTGGCTGCTGCGCGAGCGCACCGGCTGCCGCATCGCGCTGGCCGAGGCGGCCGGCGCAGAAGGCGCCGATCGCCTGCTGCGCCACGGCGACCGCGTGGTTTTCGGCGGGCGCGCGCTGGAGGTCCGTGCGACCCCTGGCCACACCGACGGCTGCCTGAGCCTGGTGCTGGACGACCGCACGATGGCCTTCACTGGCGACGCGCTGCTGATCCGTGGCTGCGGCCGCACCGACTTCCAGCAGGGCAGCGCCGAGCGCCTGTACCGGTCGGTGCACGAGCAGCTGCTGAGCCTGCCGCCGGACTGCCTGCTCTACCCGGCGCACGACTATCGGGGCTGCACCGTCACCAGCGTGGCTGAAGAGCGGCGCTGGAATCCGCGCTTCGGCGGCGCCAGCAGCCTCGGCGACTTCGTCGGCTACATGACGCACCTCGGCCTGCCGCACCCCAAGCTGATCGACGTCGCCGTGCCGGCCAACCTGCGCTGCGGCCGGCCCGAGGGCGACGGCGCGCCCCCGCCACCGCCCGACTGGGCGCCGCTGGTGTGGACCTTTGCCGGCCTGTGGGAGATCACGCCGGCGGCGCTGGAGGAGCGACTGCACGAGGTGCAGATCGTCGACGTGCGCGAGCGCGCGGAGTTTGCCGGCGGCCTGGGGCACATCGGGCATGCGCGTCTGCTGCCGCTGGGCGAGCTGATGGCGCGCGCCGACGAGCTCGACCGGACGCGCCCGGTCGTCACCGTCTGCCGCTCGGGCGCGCGGTCGGCGCAGGCTGCGCTGCTGCTGGTGAAGGCCGGCTTCCCGCGCGTGGCCAACCTGGCCGGCGGCATGCTGCGCTGGCGCGAACAGGGCGGGCCGGTCAGCGGCGCGGCGCCCTGACGCCGGTCGCCGGTCGCCGGTCGCCGGTCGCCGGTCGCCGGTCGCCGGCGCGGGGCGCCGATGGACGATCGGCGCAACTGACGGCGTTTGGGCGGTCAACTCCGGCGTCGCCGCAAGCCTGCCCACGGGATCATCGCGCGAGTGGCCGACGTGGCCGACGGGTCGGGCCGTGCCGACCCGCCCGTGACTGACTCCGGCCCTCGCGGCTGCGCTGCCCGATGCACCGACCCTTCCAGCGTCTCTTCACCTGGCTCGCCCGCACCGCCCCGTTGCCGAGGCTGGTGCTCGCGATCGGACTGACGCTGTCCGCGGGCGCCGCCTGGGAGGTCCATCGCTCGATCGAGCAGGCGGCGCAGGCCGAGTTCGACCGCAAGGCCAGCTACGTCCGCAACGAGGTGGCCCGGCGCTTCAGCCTGCCGCTGTACGGCCTGCGCGGCGCGCTCGGCACCTTTGCGGCCAGCGAGCGGATCACGCGCCAGGAGTTCCGGGCCTATGTCGACGCGCGCAACCTGCCGGTCGAATTTCCTGGCGTGCGCGGGTTCGGTTTCATCGAGCGCACATCGCTCGCGCAGGAAGCAGACTTCCTGGCCGCCGCGCGGGCCGACGGCGCACCCTGGTTCACGATCAAGCGCCTGGGCGCTGCGGACGAACGCGACCGCTACGTGATCAAGTACATCGAGCCGGTGTCCCTCAACTCGGAGGCGATCGGGCTGGACGTCGGCAGCGAGCCGCGCCGTCGCGCCGCCATCGAGCGCGCGATCCGCACCGGCGATCCGACGCTGACGGACCCGATCGTGCTCGTGCAGGACGGCCGCCGGTCGCCGGGTTTCCTGCTGGTCGTGCCCGTCTACCGCAACGGGACCGACCCGGCCACGCCCGCGCAGCGCGAGTCGGCGCTGGTGGGTGTGGTCTATGCACCGATCGTCGCGGCGGAACTGCTGGACGGCGCCAGCGAGGTCAGCTCCGGCCGCGTCCAGTTGACGGTCCATGCCGCGGCGCCGCATCTGGTCACCGACCCGGCCGTGTACCGCTCCGACCCGGCGATCGGCGACGCGGGGCCGGCAGAGCCGGGCCGAGGCCCGGACTTCCGGCATCGCGGAACGATCGATGTGCATGGCAGCCCGTTCGCCGTGACCACCTTCAGCACGCGCGCCTTCGATGCCGCGGTCGATCGCATGACACCGGCCGTGCTCTTCGTGACCGGCGCGCTGCTGACGGGCCTGCTCGCGCTGACGCTGCAGCAGGCCGTCACCGCCCGACGCCGCGCCGAGGCCATGGCGCATCGCATGACGGCGGAGCTCGACCGGCTGGCGATGGTCGCGCGCCACACGTCCAACGCCGTCGTCATCACCGACGCGGACCGCCGCATCACCTGGGTCAACGATGGCTTCGAGCGCGTCACCGGCTATCGCCTGGAGGAGGTGCTCGGCCAGTCGCCGGGCCGGTTGCTGCAATGCGAGCGCACCGACGCGCGCGTGATCGATCGCATGCGCGTGGCGTTCGACGAAGGGCGCGCGTTCCGCGGCGAGCTGCTCAACCGGTCGCGCGACGGCCGCGACTACTGGGTGGACATCGAGATCCAGCCACTGCGCCGGGACAACGGGCGACTGACCGGCTTCATGGCCGTCGAGAGCGACATCACGGCGCGCAAGGAGGCCGAGGCCGCGCTCGCCGCCGCCCGCCGCGAGGCCGACGCGCTGCTGAGCACGATCCGCACCCACTCGATCGTCTCGGTCACCGACGCCGACGGCCTCATCACCGAGGTCAACGCCGCCTTCTGCCGCATCAGCGGCTACGCCGCCGACGAGCTGATCGGACAGGACCACCGGCTGATCAACTCGGGCGAGCAGCCCCCGGCCTTCTGGGCCGCGATGTGGCGTACCGTGAAGGCCGGCCGGACATGGCGTGGCCAGGTCTGCAACCGGGCCAGGGACGGCGGCCTGTACTGGGTCGACAGCGTGATCGCGCCCTTCGTCGGCGTCGATGGCCGGATCGAAAAGTTCATCTCGGTGCGCAACGACATCACGTCGGCCAAGCGCGCCGCGCAGGCGCTCGCCCGCGAGCGCGAGCGGCTGTCGATGATCATCGAGGGCACGAACGCCGGCACCTGGGAGGTCGACCTCGTCACGGGCGAGGACAAGATCAACGACATCTACGCCGAGATGCTCGGCTTCAGCGTCAAGGAGCTGCGCGAGCGCATGCGGGGCGACTTCCTGACCCTCGTGCACCCGGACGACAGGACCGCCGTCGCACTGTCGCGGCAGGCGCACCTGGACGGCGAGACGGTCGACTACGAGGTGGAGTTCCGCATCCAGCACCGTGACGGGCGCTGGCTGTGGGTGCTCAGCCGCGGTCGCGTTGGCGAGCGGGATGCGCAAGGTCGCGCCCTGAACATGGCCGGCATCCACATCGACATCTCCGCGCGCAAGGACTCGGAGCGCATCCTGCGGCGCGAGCGGCAGCGGCTGTCGATGATCCTCGAGGGCACGCACGTCGGCACCTGGGAGTGGAACATCGAGACCGGCGAGACGGTCTTCAACGAGCGATGGGCCGAGATCACCGGCTATAGCCTGGCGGAACTGGCGCCGGTCAACATCGACACCTGGTCGGGGCTGTGCCACCCGGATGACCTGTCCGTGTCGTCGCAGGCGCTGCAGCGGCACTTCGACGGCGAGACCGAGTTCTACGAGTGCGAAGCGCGCATGCGCCACAAGGATGGCCACTGGGTCTGGGCGCTCGACCGCGGGCGCCTGTACGCGCGCGCAGCCGATGGCCGGCCACGCTGGATGGCCGGCACGCGCATGGACATCACCGAGCGCAAGCTGGCCGAGCAGGCGTTGCGCGCCAGCCAGGCGCTGCTGGACACGACCGGGCGCATCGCCAATGTGGGCGGCTGGTCGCATGACCTGGTCCGCGGCGAGCTGACCTGGAGCGACCAGGCCTGCCGCCTGCACGACCTGCCGCCCGGCCACCGCCCGACGCCGGAGGAGGCCATCGGCTACTACGCGCCGCAGGCGCGGCAGACGATCGCTGAACGCATCGAGCGCGCCAAGCGCGAGGGCGAGCCCTGGGACGTCGAACTGCCGCTGGTCACCGCCGCCGGTCGCCACATCTGGGTGCGGGTGATGGGCATGGCGGAGATCCGCCACGGCGAGGCGGTCCGGCTGTATGGGGCCATGCAGGACGTCACGCACCACCGGGAGTTGCAGGACGAGCTGCGTCGCACCGGCGAGGTGATGACGAGCATCGTCGAGAACCTGCCGTGCGGCGTCAGCGTCTTCAATGCCGACCTCGAACTGGTGGCGTCGAACCGGAAGTACCGCGAGATCCTCGGCTTCCCCGACGCCTTGTTCGAGCCGGAGCGGCCGACCTTCGAGCGCTTCATCCGCTTCAATGCCGAGCGCGGCGAGTACGGCGAGGGCGACGTCGACGTCATCGTTGCCGGCATCCTCGCGCGTGCGAGGGCTCCGGCGCAGCCACACCGTTTAGAGCGCACGCGCCCCGACGGCACGCCGGTGGAGGTGCAGGGTGCGCCAATGCCCGGTGGCGGCTTCGTCACGACGTACACCGACATCAGCGATCGCAAGCGCGTCGAGGCCGAACTCGCGCGCAGCAGCGGCCTGCTGCGCGGTGCGATCGAGGCCATCGACGAGGCCTTCGTCGTCTACGACCCGGATGACCGCCTGGTGCTTTGCAACGAGCGCTACAAGTCGCTCTACAGCGGCGTGCGCGATCTGATCGAGCCGGGCGTGCGCTTCCAGGATCTGGTGCGCGCCGGCGCCGAGCGCGGCGACTACGTGGCCGCGCGCGGCCGTGTCGACGAGTGGGTGCGCGAGCGCGTCGAGGCCCATCTCCGGGCCGAAGGCACCGCGACGCAGGAGCTCGACGATGGCACGACGCTGCGCATCATCGAGCGGCGGCTGCCGGACGGCCACATCGTCGGATTCCGCATCGACGTGACCGAAATGATGCGGGCCCGCCGCAGCGCGGAGGAGGCATCGCGCGCCAAGAGCCAGTTCCTGGCCAACATGAGCCACGAGATCCGCACCCCGATGAACGCCGTGCTGGGCATGCTGACGCTGCTGCAGCGCACCGAGCTGACGCCGCGTCAGGCCGACTACGCGGCCAAGAGCGAGGGTGCCGCGCGGTCGCTGCTGGGGCTGCTGAACGACATCCTCGACTTCTCCAAGGCCGAGGCGGGCAAGATGGAGCTGGACCCGCAGCCGTTCCACGTCGACGAGCTGCTGCGTGACGTGTCGGTCGTGCTGTCGGCCGGCATCGGCGGGAAGCCGGTCGAGCTGCTGCTGGACATCGACGCCGGGTTGCCGCCGGTGCTGGTGGGCGATGCGATGCGGCTGCGCCAGGTGCTCATCAACCTGGGCGGCAACGCGGTCAAGTTCACCGAGCGCGGCGAGGTCGTCGTGACGCTGGCCGTCGTCGGCCGCAACGATGCCGATGTCAGGCTGGCCGTCGCCGTGCGCGACAGCGGCATCGGCATCGCGCCGGAGAACCACGCGCGCATCTTCAGCGGCTTCACGCAGGCCGAGGCCTCGACGACGCGCCGCTTCGGCGGCACCGGCCTGGGCGTGGCGATCTGCCAGCGGCTGGTGCACCTGATGGGCGGCGAGCTGAAGCTCGACAGCGCGCTCGGCCGGGGCAGCCGCTTCCACTTCGAGATCACTTTGCCGGTCGGCAGCGACGAGCGGGACCGCGGCGGGCCGGTCGGGCTGCGCGCGCTGATCGTCGATGACAACCCGTCGGCGCGGGAGCTTCTGTGCGGCATGGTGCGCTCGCTCGGCTGGCACGCCGAGGCGGCGGCCGACGGGACCGAGGCCTTGCAGATGCTGCAGGCCGCGTCTGCCCCCTACGATGCCGTGTTCGTCGACTGGGAGATGCCCGGGCTGGACGGCTGGCAGGTGTGCGAGCGCATCCGGCTGGACGCTCTCGCGGCGGGCGCGCCGCTGCTGGTCATGGTCACCGCGCACGGGCGCGAGTCGCTGGCCCAGCGCGCGGATGCCGAACAGGGCTTGCTCGACGGCTTCCTCGTCAAGCCGGTCACGGCCTCGATGCTGCGCGACGCCGTGGTCGACGCGAAGGCGCGCGTGGTTGGCGCGACCGGTCCGGGTGACGCGCCGGGCGCCACCGTGGGGCCGGCCGGGTGCACGACGAAGCGCGGGGCGCGCCGCCTCGCCGGGCTGCGCCTGCTGCTGGCCGAGGACAACCTGAACAACCAGCAGGTCGCGCGCGAGTTGCTGGAGGACGAGGGCGCCGAGGTCCAGGTGGCCGCCAACGGGCGGCTGGCCTGCGAGGCCGTGTCGCGCGCCGCCCCACCGTTCGATGCCGTGCTGATGGACCTGCAGATGCCGGAGATGGATGGCTTCTCGGCCACCAGCCGGATCCGGCTGACCCTCGACAGGACGGCGCTGCCGATCGTCGCGATGACGGCCAACGCGATGGCGTCGGATCGCGAGGCCTGCCTGGCCGCCGGGATGAACGACCATGTCGGAAAGCCCTTCGACCTCGATCAGCTCGTGACTGTCCTGCAGCGGGTGACCGGGCGCAAGGCGTCGGCTGTGCACGCGCCCGCGGGTCCCCTGGTGCTGCCGCCGGGCGTGCCGGAGGCCGCGCAGGCCGCCGGGGTGGACCTGGCCGCGGCGGTGCGGCGCATGGGCGGCCAGCTGGACCCGTACAAGCGCATGCTGCGCAACTTCGTGCGCTTCGACCTTCCGCCGCTGAGCAAGGCCTGGCAGGCGCTGGCCGGGGCCGAGGCGCGGGACGACGCCCGCCGCCAGGCGCACACGATCAAGGGTCTGGCCGCGACCCTGGGCGTGACGGACCTGGCCGAGCACGCCGGTCGGGTGGAGCGCGCGCTGGCGGATCCGGACGGCGGCCCGGTCCGCGATCTGCTCGGCGCGTTGGGCGCCGCGCTCGACACCGTCGAGCCGCGGCTCACGCGCCTGCAGGTGGCGCTCGAACGTTCGGGGACCCGGCGGTGCCCGTCATCGGCGATGCAGGGCGTGGCGGCCGACCCGTCGGCGCTGCGTGCAGCGCTGCAGGAGCTGGCGCGGCTGCTGGGCGACAACGACATGCAGGCCACGGCAGCAATGGAGCGCCTGCGGGACCTGCATGCGACGTCGCTGGGCAGCCGCATCGAGCCGCTGGATGCGGCCATCGCGCAACTGGACTTCGAGCGCGCCACGGCGATCTGCGACGAGCTGTTGACCGAGCGGTCGCCGTGAGGGTACACCGAAGCGGCGACAGCTGACCTCGATCAAGGCGTCGCGGGTCAAGTCGCCGACACTGGCACTTGGAGGCGTCGGTCGGCCGATCGGAAGGAGACTTGGATGTCGGAGGTTCACCCGCAGGCGCGCCGAGATGCGCACTTCACGCAGATGGCCTCGGCGCGATGCCATCGGTGATGCTCCGGCCGCGCGACGTCGACGCCGTCGTCTTCGACCTCGACGGCGTGGTCACGCGCACGGCGCGGCTGCACGCGGCGGCCTGGAAGGAGGCCTTCGACGACTTCTTCGCGGCGCACCACCCGGGGCAGCCACCCTTCGATGCGCAGGACGAGTACCAGGACCGCGTCGACGGCAAGCCACGCCACGAAGGCGTGCGCTGCGTCCTGCAGGCGCGTGGCATCGCGCTGCCGGACGGAAGCGCCGCCGATCCGCCCGGCGCGCCCACCGTGTGCGGCCTGGCGAGCCGCAAGAACGCGGCCTACCTGGCGCGGCTGGCGCGGCAAGGCGCGCAGGTGTTCGAGTCCACGCTTGTGCTGGTGCGCGCCCTGCGCCAGGCCGGTATCCGGACCGCGGTCGTGTCCGCCAGCCGCAATGCCGCGGCCGTGCTCGACTCGGCAGGTGTGTCTGATCTGTTCGACGTCAAGGTGGACGGCGTGGACGCGCAGCGCGCCGGGCTGCGCGGCAAGCCGGCGCCCGACACCTTCCTGGCCGCGCTGCGCCAGCTGGGTGTCGAGCCGCGGCGTGCCGTGCTGGTGGAGGATGCGATGGCAGGCGTGGAGGCCGGTCGGGCAGGCGGCTTCGGCCGGGTCATCGGGGTGGATCGTGCGAACCAGGACGGCGCGCTGCTCGCGCACGGCGCCGACGCCGTGGTTCGGGACCTGGCCGACGTCGCGCTGGCATCGAACGAGCCGCCGGCGGCCGACGCGCAGCCCAGCGCTCCGGAGCGACGCCGATGAGCGACTGGGAACTCCGCTACGACGGCTTCGACCCGGACCAGGAGGGCTTGCGGGAGGCCTTGTGCACCCTGGGCAACGGCGTCGTCGCCACCCGCGGTGCGGCCTGCGAGGCCAGCGCCGATGGCACGCACTACCCCGGCACCTACCTGGCGGGCGGCTACGACCGCCAGTGCAGCGAGGTCGGCGGGCGCAGCGTCGAGAACGAGGACCTGGTCAACCTGCCGAACTGGCTGGTGCTGCAGTGGCGCGTCACCGGTGGTCCCTGGTTCGACCCTGCCGGTGTGGAGTTGCTCGAGGTCACCCAGACCCTGAACCTGCGCGAAGGTGTGCTCGTGCGCGAGGTGCGCCTGCGCGACGAGGCCGGCCGCTGCACGCGGCTGCGCGAATGCCGCCTGGTGCACATGGCGACCCCGCACCTGGCAGCCGTGTCGCTGTCGCTGACGGCGGAGAACTGGTCGGGCACCGTCGAGTTGCGCAGCGCGATCGACGGCGCGGTGCAGAACACCGGGGTGGCACGCTACCGGGCGCTCGAGACCCGTCACCTGGATCCGGTCGAGGCGCGCGCGGCGCCGGACGAGGGCCTGTTCCTCAAGGTGCGCACCCGGCAGTCGCGGCTGGAGGTGGCGCTGGCGGCCCGTACGCGCGTGTTCCGTGCCGGCGCGGACGCGACGCCCGAGCCGGTCGGCCTCGAGGAGGCGGGCCAGGTGTCGCAGACCTTCGGGATCCAGCTCGACGAAGGCGAGACCGTCGAGGTCGAGAAGGTGGTGGCGATCTGCACCTCGCGCGACCGCGCGATCGCCGAGTGCGGGCTGGCGGCGCGGCAGGCCGTCGCCCACGCCGCGGACTTCGGGGCCCTGCGGGCCTCGCACGCGCTCGCCTGGGAACACCTGTGGCGCCGCTTCGACATCCGCGTCGAGCAGATCGGCGACGCCGACCACACGCTCGGCGTGCTGCGGCTGCACATCTTCCACCTGCTGCAGACGACCTCGCCGCACACGATGGATCTGGACACGGGGGTGCCGGCGAGGGGCTGGCACGGCGAGGCCTATCGCGGCCACGTCTTCTGGGACGAGCTGTTCATCTTCCCGCTGCTCAACCTGCGCCTGCCGCAGGTCACGCGCGCGCTGCTCATGTACCGCTACCGGCGCCTGGACGCGGCACGCGTCAACGCGCGCCAGGCCGGATTCGCCGGCGCGATGTTCCCGTGGCAGAGCGGCAGCGACGGGCGCGAGGAGACGCAGCGCCTGCACCTGAACCCGCTGTCCGGCCGCTGGATTCCCGACGCGACGCACCTGCAGCGGCATGTCAACGCAGCGATCGCCTACAACATCTGGCAGTACGGCCAGGCCAGCGGCGACCTCGAGTTCATTGCCTTCCGCGGCGCCGAGATGTTCCTGGAGATCGCCCGATTCTGGGCCAGCATGGCCACCTACAACGACAGGCTCGGCCGCTACGAGATCCGCGGTGTGATCGGCCCGGACGAATTCCATACCGGTTACGTCGACGCCAAGGCCCCCGGGCTCAACAACCACGCCTACACCAGCCTGATGGCAGTCTGGGTGCTCTGGCGCGCGCGCGACATGCTGGCCCTGCTGCCGGACGAGCGTCGCCGCGAGCTGTGCGAGATGCTGCAGCTGGACGACAAGGAGCTGGCGCACTGGGACGAGGTCAGCTGCAAGATGCGCATCGTGTTCCACGGCGACGGCATCATCAGCCAGTTCGAGGGCTATGAGGCGCTCGAAGATCTGGATTGGCAGGACTATCGGGCCCGGTATGGCGACATCCACCGGCTGGACCGGATCCTGGAGTCCGAGGGCGACACGCCCAACCGCTACAAGGCCGCCAAGCAGGCCGACGTGCTGATGCTGTTCTATCTCTTCTCGGCCGAGGAGTTGCAGTCGCTGTTCGACCGCCTGGGCTATCCGTTCGACACCGAGACGATCCCGCGCAACGTCGAGTACTACGCCGCGCGCAGCTCCAATGGGTCCACGCTCAGCCAGGTCGTGCATGCCTGGGTGCTGTCGCGCTCCGACCGCCCGCGGTCGTGGCGCATCTTCCAGGAGGCGCTGGCCAGCGACGTGGCCGACGTCCAGGGCGGGACGACGCCGGAGGGCATCCACCTCGGCGCGATGGCCGGGACGGTCGACCTCGTCCAGCGCTGCTACACCGGGCTCGTGATGCAGGGCGACGTGCTCTGGTTCAACCCGTGCATTCCGCAGGACCTGTCACGGCTCGACCTGTGCCTGCGCTATCGCGGGCACACGCTGGACGTCGGCATCACCGGCGAGCAGCTGGCGGTGCGTGCGCACGCGTCGAATGCCGCGCCGATCCGGATCGGAGTGCGGCAAAAGGTGCACGAGATCGCCGCCGGCGAGGCCAGGCAGTTCGACCTGTGAGTTTGCGGCGGCGCGTGGCCGCAGAGCCCTAGAACAGGAAGTAGCGCTGCGCCATCGGCAGCACCTGGGCCGGCTCGCAGGTCAGCAGCTGGCCGTCGGCGCGCACCTCGTAGGTCTGCGGGTCGATCTGCATGCGCGGCAGCCAGGCGTTGTGCACCATGTCGGCCTTGCCGATCGTGCGGCAGCCATGCACCGCGGCCAGCGTCTTGGCCAGGCCGTAGCGTGCGCCGATGCCGGCGTTGAGCCCGGCCTGGCTGACGAAGGTCAGCGAGCCACGTGCGACGGCGCCGCCGAAGCTGCCGAACATCGGCCGGAAGTGCACCGGCTGCGGTGTCGGGATGCTGGCGTTGGGATCGCCCATCGCAGCCGCGGCGATGAAGCCGCCCTTGAGCACCAGCGCCGGCTTGACGCCGAAGAAGGCCGGCTTCCACAGCACCAGGTCGGCCCACTTGCCGGCCTCGATCGAGCCCACCTCGTGCGCCATGCCGTGCGTGATGGCGGGGTT
>CAZQPN010000006.1:0-24839 GCA_964595215.1 uncultured Rubrivivax sp.
ATGCAGCTGATGCAGCGCGTTGATCGCGAGGAGCCGGTCGACCGTCTGGAGGCCGTGCTGCGCAACGACCCGCAGCTGGCGTTCCGGCTGCTGCGCTACCTCAACTCGGCGGCGTTCGGCCTGTCGGTGGAGATCACGTCCTTCCGGCACGCGCTGATGATGCTCGGCTACAAGAAGCTCAAGCGCTGGCTCGCGCTGCTGCTCGCCTCGGCCAACCCGGACCCGGCGCTGCGTCCCGCGATCCACGCGGCGGTACGCCGCGGCCTGCTGATGGAGGAACTCTCGCGCGGCAGCGCCGATCCCGAGACCCGGAGCGAGATGTTCATTTGCGGCGTGTTCTCGCTGCTCGACCGCATGCTGGGGCAGCCGTTCTCGGCGCTGTTCGACAGCCTGCCGGTGCCGGAGTCCGTGCGTCAGGCGCTGGTCGACGGCAACGGGCCCTGCCTGCCCCACCTGACGCTGGCCCGCGCCGTCGAGTCGGGGCTGCGGACCGACATCCGGGAAGCCGCCGACCAGGCCTTCATGGGCATGGGCGAGGTCAATGCCGCGTTGCTGCGCGCGCTGAAGTCGGCGCGGGAACTCGAGACCGCGTGAGCCTGCCGGGCCGCGCCGGGTCGGACCGCACGCGGCGCGACGCCGGGGGCGTGGCCGGGGCACCCGTGCGGCAGGCGCCGCCTGCACGCGATCGGCCTCAGGTGCCGGCCGGTGTGCCGTCGGCGGCACGCGAGATGCTGACCCTGCTCTGGTCGGCCCCGTACCCGGCGCTGCTGATGGACAGCCGCTTCCACATCGTCGACGCGAACGAGGCCTGCGCGGTGCTGACCGGACGTCGCCGTGGCGCGCTGCGCGGGCGCGACCTGATCGAGCTGCAGCCCGAGGACGACCGGCCGGCCGAGTGGGAAGCCCGCCGAGGCTGGACCGAGCGGCTGGGGAGCGGCGCGAGCCTGGAGCTCGACGACCGCCGCTGGATCGACGCCACCGGCGGTCAGCGCTGGGTCCGCGCCACGCTGATGCCGCTGTCCGACGGGCAGGCCGCCGGTGCCGGGCCGGGCTGGATCATCGCGCTGCTGCAGGACACGAGCGCCGAGCACGCGGCGCGCGCGCAGGCCGAACGCTCGCTCGGCGAGCTCTCGCAGTGGTTCGACCTCAGCCCCTCGGGCATGCTGGTGTTCGACGGCGCCGGGCTGATCCTGCGCTCCAACCGTGCCTTCGAGGCCCTGCTCGGGCAGGTGCCGGTCTTCCTGCCGGAGGCTGCGCCGGAGCTCCAGGGCCTGCTCGGATGGCAAGGCGGGGCGCCGCGCGCAGAGCTGGCCCCGGGCGCGCCGCCGCTGGAGATCCAGGCACTGGTGCCCACACCCGACGGCCGACGCAGGCTGTCGGCCCGGCTGTCGGCCTTCGCCACCACCCAGGGGCAGCGGCGCGTGATGGCCGTGGTCGAGGACCGCAGCGCGGAGGAGGAGCGCGACCTCGCGCAGTTGGAGATCGGCGCGCTGATGGATGCCGCCGGCATCGGCGTGGCGACCTACGACCCGCAACGCGGCTGGCTGCGCACGCCGGTGCCGGCCCGGCCCGCGGGGGCGCCGGCGACGGCGTCGACCCCGTCGGCGCTGCAGGCCATCGCGCGCGACATGGTCGAGCCGGCGTCGATGCCCGAGTACGAGCGGCTGCAGAACGCGCTGCGCGGCGGCGAGCGCGTCGAGGTGCGCTACGCCGTCCAGCACCCCGAGCTCGGCCAGCGCTGGCTGCTGACGCGGGTCGAGCCCGGCGTGCTGGCGGGCGGTCGCCGTGCCACCTCGGTCGTGACGCTGGACGTCACCGATCGCGAGCGCGCGCAGCGGCGCAACGAGCAGCTGCTGCGCGAGCTCGGTCACATCATGGACGGCTCTACCGCCGGCATCGCCTACCTGAAGGATGGTCGCCTGGTGCGCTGCAACGAGCGGCTGCAGCGCATGCTCGGCCGCGGCGCGGTCGCCGGCGTGACGCTCGAGGAGGCGCTGGCGCTCGACGCGCGCGCGATCGCGGTCGCGCGCGACGCTGCGCAGGCGCTCGACGAGGGTCGCGAGTTCGAGGCCGAGCTGCCGTTCGGCGACGACGGCGGCGTGCAGCGCTGGTACGCGCTGTCGTTGCGGCCGGCGGCAGTCGGCGGCGGGCGCGCCGAGGCGGTCGCCGTCCTCAGCGACATCACGCGGCTGAAGTCGCAGCAGCAGGAGCTGCAGACGCTGCTGCGCGAGCGCGAGCTGATGTTCAGCCTGTCCGAGGTCGGGATCGTCTACCAGCGCGGCTCTCGCATCGAGCGCGCCAATCAGGCGATGGCGGCGCTGACAGGTTATTCGTCGCCCGAACTCACCGCGCTCGACCCGGCCGAGCTCTACGCGAATGCCCGGGAGTGCGTCGATTTCGAGGCGGCGGTGGCCGCGACGCTGCGGCGCGAGGAGCGCTTCGTCGGCGAGCGCCGCCTGCGCCGGCGCGACGGCCGCCTGCTGTGGGTGCAGGTCGGCGCACGCCCGGTGGACGCGGCGGCGCCGGAGGACGGCGTCGTGTGCTCCTTCGTCGACGTCGACGAGCGCCACCGTGCGCGCGAGACGCTGCAGCGCCAGGCGCAGCGCACGCGGGCCATCCTGGACTCGGTGCTGGTCGGCATCGTCACCGTCGGCGACACCGGCATCGAGTGGATGAACCGGTCGGCGCGGCGCATGTTCGGCGGTGAGCTGGCGGACTTCGTCGGCGAGCCCATCCACACCGTGGCCACGCCCGAGGCCGAGCATCCGCTGCGCCGGGCGGACTATGCCGACCGCCTGGCCGAGGGTCAGGCGGAGACTTTCGAGTGCCGGCTGCGCGGGCGCGACGGACGCGAGTTCTGGGTCGTCGGCAACGTCGTCATGACGGGGCGCGACGAGACCGGACCCCAGCTCACCTATGCGCTGCTGGACATCGAGCGGCGGCGCCAGGCCGAGATCAGCATCGCCCAGGCGCAGGCGTCGCTGCAGCGCGTCATCGAGACGGCGCCGCTGGCCATCGCCCTGCTCGACGGCGGCGGCCGCCAGATCGTGCAGGGCAACCCGATCGCCAGTGCGTTGCTGGCGGCGGCGCCGGTCGGGCTGGACGCGATGCTGGAGGCGGCCGTCGCCGCCGATGACGGCTCGGCGTCGCTGCGGCAGGAGCTGCGGCAGCCGGCAACCGACGACGCAGTGGAGTCCGGTGACTCCGACGGACGGGTCTGGGACACGCGCGTCGTCGCGCTGCCGGCGACGGGTGCGGCGCCGCCACAGCTGCTGCTGGTCGCCAGCGACGTCACGGAGCAGCGCGCCGCGGACCAGGCCCGTCTGCAGGCCGCGATCGCGCAGCGCGAAGTGCTGGTGCGCGAGGTGCACCACCGGATCAAGAACAACCTGCAGGGCGTGGCCGGGCTGCTGCAGCAGTACGCTGCGCGCCGTCCCGAGGTGGCGGCGGCGCTGGGCGAGGCGGTCGGCCAGGTGCAGGCCATTGCCCAGGTCTACGGGCTGCAGGTCGGCGGCGCCGGGCCGCTGCGTCTGCCGCGCGTCGTTGTCGCCATCGCGCAGTCGGTGCAGCGGACCTTCGGGCAGGCGATCGTGGTCGCCGTCGCGGCCGGGGCCGAGCCCTTCGAGCTGCCGGAAGCCGAGTCGATCCCGATCGCGCTGACGCTCAACGAGCTGCTGACGAATGCCGTCAAGCACGGCAGCGGTGGCCCGGTCGACTGCCGCGTCGACGCCGATGGCGAGCGTGCGGTGATCGAGCTGTCCGGTCTCGGGCGTCTGCCGGATGGTTTCGACCTGACGCGCGTGCCGGGCGGCGTGTCCGGTCTCGGCCTGGTTCGGGCATTGCTGCCGCGCCGCAGCGCGACGCTCACGCTGGCGCAGCAAGGCGAGCGCGTGGTCACGCGCGTCACGCTGGTGCCGCCCAGTGTGCGCCGCGCCGTCGTGTCGGTGACAATGGACGCCGATATGCAGGAGCGCGGCACATGACGACGGCCAAGGGCCGGATCCTGGTGGTGGACGACGACCGGCTGGTGCTGGCCACCGTCGTGCACGGGCTGGCGCAGGCCGGCTACGAGGTCATCGACGCCGACAACGGCGACGACGCCATCCTGCTGGCGCGCGAGCACAAGCCCGAGCTGGCCCTGCTGGACATCCGGATGGAAGGCAAGACGGGGTTCGACGTCGCGGAATACCTGCGCGATGTCGCCCACGTGCCCTTCATGTTCCTGTCCGCCTTCGCCGACGCGCCGACGCGCGCGAAGGTGGCCGAGCTTGGCGCGCTGGCCTACCTCGTCAAGCCGCTGGACGTCGGCAAGATCGTGCCGACGGTCGACGAGGTCTTCGCGCGCGTGCACCGCGGGCTGCCGCCGGCGGCGGGAGCGGTCACCGAGCGGCCGGCCGCGCCCGAAACGACGACCGCCGCGCCGTTACCGTTGCCGGCTGCGCGTGCCGAGCTCGTCGCCGTGGCCATCGGCATCCTGATGCACCGTTTCTCGCTGTCGCGCGCGCAGGGTGCCGCGCGGCTGCAGCGCATGGCCGCCGACAAGGGCGTCACGACCGAGGACCAGGCCGAACGCCTGGTCGACGCCCTCGAGGAACTGGCCGGCCCGGGCGAGCGTTAGTCGACCCTCCGTCCCCGCGCAGGCATGCAGGCCTGGCCGGGTGCGCCGGACGCCTCGGGAGCGCGCACGGGCTGGGTGCGGCCCCCGGCTACTCGCGCAACGAGAAGTGGAAGGCGGCCCCGCGATCGGGCTCGCCGGTGGCCCAGACGTCGCCGCCGTGGCGCTGCACGATGCGCCGCACCGAGGCCAGCCCCACACCGGTGCCGGGGAACTCGCTCGCGCTGTGCAGGCGCTGGAACAGGCCGAACAGGCGGTCGGCACCGCGCATGTCGAAGCCTGCGCCGTTGTCACGCACGACGAACACCGGTGCACCATCGACGGTCTCGCGCGTCAGCGAGATGCGCGCCGTCTTGCGCTGCGAGCTGTACTTCCACGCGTTGCCGATCAGGTTCTCCAGCACCAACCGCAGGAGTGTCGGATCCCCGTGCACGTGCAGGGCCGGCTCGATCTCGATCTCGGCCTTGCGCTCGGGCGCCGCCCGCCGCAGATCGTCGACCACCCAGCCCGCCAGCTGCGACAGGTTGACGGGCTGCCGGGCCAGGGGCTGCGAGGACAGCCGTGCCAGCTGCAGCATGGCGTCGATCATCTGGTTCATGCGCGACGTGGCGGAGAGCACGCGGTCCAGATGGTCGTTCGCGATGCGGTCCAGCCGCGTGCCGTAGTCCTCCTTGAGGATGCGCGTGAAGCCCTCGACGACGCGGATCGGGGCGCGCAGGTCATGCGAGACGGTGTAGCTGAGCGTGGCGCTGTCGTCGCTGGCCGGCGGCGTGCCCGGCTGCCAGACCGCTGCCACGCACTGCCCGTCGATCGTCGCGCGTTGCCAGCGCCAGCCTTCGCCCTCGGCGGCATCGTCGTCCGCGTCCCAGGCCGGCCGCAGCGCCGCAGGCAGGGCCGCCGACAGCGCGCTGTCGTCCAGCGGGTCGGCCGCGCCGAAGTGCGCTCGTGCGACGCCATTGGCCGCCAGCACGCGCCACGCGCCGTCGCCGCCCCGCACGCCGACCCACGCCACGCCGACCGTGCTGTCGGCCAGCCATGCCAGCGCGCGCACGCCCGGGCCGCCATCCGTGGCGGGACGGGCCACGCCGATGTGGCCTTCGAAGCTGCCGTCGCGGTCGAACAGTGGCGTGGCCGCAACCGACCAGACGCGCCCGTCCCGGCGCACTGTCACCGGCTCGAGGGCGGTGCGGTTCGTCAATGCTTCGCGCAGTCTCGCCGTCCCGGGGCCGGGGTCGAAGGCCTCCCAGGGTGTGGTGGCGCCATCGCCGAGCGGCCCGGGCGCCAGGCGCTGCCCGGCATCGCAGCGCCACAGGTCTGCCCCGACGAGGGGCGGCACCAGCCTGGCCTGGCGCGTCGCATCCTGCAGGCGTGCGCCCAACCGGGCCCGCGCCAGCAGCCAGCCAATGCCGACACCCCCGGCGGCCACCAGCAGCAGCGCCAAGCTTGCGAACCCGGCCGGGACGCTGGTGCCGGCGCAGCCGGCAAGCCACAGGCACGCCGCCAGGCTGGCCACGGCGAACGGGGGCCGCGGGCGCGGCATCGCCTGATCCTGCGGGACCGAGGGGCCCGGCGTTCCGTTCGTCGTGCCGCGCGGCCAACCCTGGCAACCCCTTCCGCGCGCTGCGCACGCCCGGGGTGTCGAGGGAAGGACAGACCGCATGAACTCATTGTACGGAGGCCCCCCGGCGCTCAAGACCGGCCGGCAGCGGCCGAAGTCCTGGGATCGGGTCCACCCGAACCTGCCGGGGTGCTCCTCCCGGCCTGTCGATGCGACACTCCTGACCCCATGTCCACATTGCCGAGATTCCCTCTCAGACACCGCAGCGACGATGCCGGTGCGGCGCGTGACGAGCCGCCGGCCGTGCACGCCGAGGGCGGTGCGGCGATCGACGAGGCGACTTTCGCCCGCCTGCGCGAGCTCGATCCGGATGGCCGGCGGGGATTCGTCCGGCAGGTGCTGCAGACCTACGAGCGCTCGCTGGAACGACAGCTCGGCGCCCTGAACGCCGCGGCGTCGGCCGGCGACGTGGCAGCTGCCGGCGAGGTGGCGCACGCGCTGAAGTCGTCGTCTGCCAGCGTGGGGGCGCTTGGCCTGTCGACCCTCTGTGCCGCCCTCGAGCGGCTCGCCCGCGGCGCCGACCCGCAGGCGCTGGGTGCCCCGCTGGAGGCACTGCAGGCCGAGGCCGCGCGTGTCCGTGCCGCGGTTCAGGCTATGCTGACGGGCTGACCGGGCCGACTCTCCATGACCTCCGTGCCGTCCGCCGACGAAGATCGCCGCACCGTGCAGCCGCGCGTGGTGCTGGTGGACGACGACGAGGTCACGCTGCTGCTGACGGCCACGGCGCTGCGCCAGCGCGGGTTCCAGATCGTCGAGGCGGTCAGTGGCGACGACGCGCTGGCGAAGCTGCACGTGTCGGTGCCGGACCTGATCCTGCTCGACGCGCAGATGCCGGGGCGCGACGGCTTCGAGACCTGCCGCGCCTTGCGCGCGATGCCGGGCCTGGCCAACGTGCCGGTCCTGATGCTCACCGGGCTGGACGACGATGCGTCGGTCGCACGCGCCTACCGCGCTGGCGCGACCGACTTCTTCGTCAAGTCCGGGCCCTGGAGCCTGCTCGCCGAGCGGCTGAACTTCCTGCTGCGCAGCTCGCGCACCTTCGCCGAGCTCGAGCGCAGCAAGCTCAAGCTCGCGCGCGCGCAGGACCTGGCACGCATGGGCAGCTTCGACTGGCGGCAGGCCGAAGGGGTCTTGTCGATGCAGCCCGAGGCACTGCGCGTGCTGGGCCTGCCGGACAACGCGGAGCTCAGCCTGCACCGGCTCCTGCGCATGGTCTCGGCGCCGGCGCGGCGCTCGTTCGTGCGCATGCTGCGTGAACGCCTGCGCCATGCCTCGGCACTGGCCCGCGACGTCTCGATCGAACTGTTCGACCACCAGCGCCGCGTGATCCACATCGAGGCCGAGCCCGAGTTCGACGAGCAGGGCCAGTGCACGGGGTACACCGGCGTCGTGCAGGACGTGACCGACCGCCGCGCAGCCGAGGATCGCATCCGCCGGCTGGCCAACTACGACACGCTGACGGGGCTGCCGAACCGCCACCAGCTGATCTGGCGCGCCGAGCGCGCGCTCGAGCAGGCGCGCCGGCACCAGCACCAGTTCGCGCTGCTGCTGATCGATCTCGACCGCTTCAAGGTCATCAACGACACGCTGGGCCACGCGTCCGGCGACGAGTTGCTGCGTCAGGCCGCGCTGCGGCTGCGTGGCTGCGTGCGCCACTCGGACGAGGTGCTCGACGGCGCGCTGGAGCCGGTGGGGGCGCACTTCCACCGAGCCCTCGAGGCCGTCGGCCGACTCGGCGGCGACGAGTTCGTTGCGCTGCTTCCGGAGATTGCCGGCGAGGACGACGCCGAGCGCGTCGCCGAGCGCGTGCTCGAGGTGATGCGCGAGCCGGTCGTGGTCGGCGACCAGGAGTGCTTCGTCACCGCCAGCGTCGGCGTCGCGATCTTCCCGCGCGACGGCGACTCGGTGATCGACCTGCTCCGCAATGCCGACGTCGCGATGTACTCCATCAAGGACCGGGGGCGCAACGGCGCGGCGGTGTTCAGTCCCTTGCTGGCTGGCACCGGGCGAGAGCGACTCGAACGCGAGACCGCGCTGCACAAGGCGATCGAGCGCGAGGAACTGGTGCTGCACTACCAGCCTCAGATCGACGTGCAGACGGGTCAGGTGATCGGGGCCGAGGCGCTGATGCGCTGGCAGCGTGGCGACCAGCTGGTGCCCCCGGCCGACTTCATCAGCCTGGCCGAGGAAACCGGCCTGATCGTGCAGATGTCCGAATGGGCGGTGCGCGAGGCGGCGCGTCAGGTGCGGCAGTGGCGCGAACGCCTCGCGTTCGACCGGCCCATCTCGGTCAACCTGCCCAGCGTCATGTTCGCGCGCAGCAACCTCGTGGAAGTGCTGCACGAGGCGGTCACCAGCCAGGGCGTGCCGCACGGCCTGTTGCGCATCGAGATCACCGAGAACAGCCTGATGCGCGACCTGCAGAGCGTGATCCCGACCCTGCACCGGCTCAACGAGATCGGTGTCGAGGTCGCGATCGACGATTTCGGCACCGGTTATTCGTCGCTGTCCTACCTGACGACGCTGCCGATCGCGGAGCTGAAGATCGACCGCAGTTTCATCCGCGACCTCGGCATCACGCCGCAGAGCAAGTTCATCGTGTCGGCCATCGTCGCGCTGGCCAAGGCGCTCAACCTGCGTGTCGTGGCCGAGGGCGTCGAGATGCTGCGCCAGCAGAACGAGCTGCACGAGCTGGGCTGCTCGCTGATGCAGGGCTACCTGTTCAGCAGGCCGGTCCCCGCCCCCGAGTTCGAGCGCTGGTTCCAGACCACCGTGCTGCCCCGTGCCGCGAAGGCCGGCCATGGGCGGCCGAGCGGCGCGGGCGTGCGCGGCAACCTCGTCGCCTGAGGCTCACCGATGGCGGCGCCGGCCGACCTGGCGAAGGGCGCGCTGCGCCGCCTGGCCCAGGCGCGCCTGGAGCCGACCCCGGAGCACTACGCCCGCGCCTATGCCGACGAGGCCGCGGCCGCCGGTGTCGCGATGCCGCTGGCGGCTGGCGCAGCGGCCCAGGCCGTGGCCGGCGCGGCGTGGCCGCCGCTGATCGAGCGGCTGGTGCGCGGCCTCGAGCGCGCGTCGGCGCAGTGGACGACGGCGCGCCGCAAGGACAGCCTGCAGCGCGTGCTGGCCGGCAGCGGCGGCGACCCCGATCGCCTGCTGCGCCGGCTGCAGCCGCTGATCGCGGCCTGGGACGGTGGCGCGTCGCCCGCCGACGCCGAGGTGACCGACACGTCACCGGCCGTCGCCGCGCCGACCGCGCCTGCCGACGCCGAGCCGGGCGCCCGCGACGACACTCCGCCGGCCCCGGCCGGCCAGGCGGACGCGCCCGACTGGCCCGCGCTGGCGGCACCGTTGCTGGCCACGCTGCGCGATGCGCTTCCGACCGACTCGGCGAGCGCGGCCGCGCTGGCCGACGAGCTGGCGACGCTCGCCGACCGGCTGGCGCGCGACGGCCCCATCGCGGAGGTCGTGCGCGCGATCGACGACGCCTGTGGCCGCGCGCGCCGGCTGCTCGGCCACCGGCAGGACCTGCTGGCGACCGTCCGCGGGCTGTGCGTCAGCCTGGGCGAGGGCCTGGTCGAGCTCGCCGAGGACGAGAGCTGGGCCCGTGGACAGTGTCAGATGCTGCAGGCGCGGCTCGCCGAGGGCATCAATGCCCGCAGCGTGGGCGCCGCGTCGGCACTGCTGGCCGAGACGCGCGAGCGCCAGCGCGCGCTGCGCGGCGAGCGCGCGGCGGCAAACGAGGCGTTGAAGGGCCTGGTCCGCAGCCTGCTGGAGGAGCTGGCGGCGCTCGGTGCGCAGACCGAGCGTTTCGAGGCGAAAGTCGACCGCCATGCGCGTGCCATCGAGCGCGCCGACTCGCTGCAGGGCCTCGGCGGCGTCGTCGGCGAACTGCTGCAGGACACGCGCACGGCGCAGGCGCTGGTGCGCCGCACGCGCGACCGGCTGGCGCAGGACGCGTCGCGCGCCGGCGCGCTCGAGCAGCGGGTGCGCGAGCTGGAGTCCGAGCTGCGCCGGCTGTCCGACGAGGTCGCCACCGATGGCCTGACCCAGGTCGCGAACCGGCGCGGGCTGGAGCGCGCGTTCGACGCCGAGGCGGCGCGCGCGGCCGCCGCCCCGGCGCACGCGGCGGCGTTGGCCGTGGGCCTGATCGACATCGACAACTTCAAGCGCCTGAACGACACCCTCGGGCACCAGGCGGGTGACGAGGCGCTGAAGGCGCTCGCGGCGACGGTGCGTGACCGGCTGCGCCAGGGCGACACGGTGGCGCGCTTCGGCGGCGAGGAGTTCGTGATCCTGCTGCCGGCCACGTCGGCGGTGCAGGCCCAGGGCCTGCTGACGCAGCTGCAGCGCAGCCTGAGCGCCAGCCTGTTCCTGCACGAGGGCCGCGAGGTCTTCGTCACCTTCTCGGCCGGCGTCACGGCCTGGCGCCCCGGCGAGCCGCTCGATGCCGCGCTGCAGCGCGCCGACGAGGCCTTGTACGAGGCCAAGCGAACCGGCAAGAACCGCACCTGCCTGGGCTGACCGCAGGTGCCGTCAGGCGCACAGGCCGTCAGCCGGCGGCCAGCTCCCGCGTCCGCCGAGGGGCCGTGGGCAGGTCCCAGCCGTCGACGGCCGCCTCGTCGTCGAGGGCCCGCCACGGGCCCGACAGGGCGCCCTCGCGGCGTCCCAGGTGCAGCAGCCGGGTCGCCAGCGCATCGTCCAGGCGGCCGGCCAGGCGGTGCCAGCGGCGCTGCAGCAGCGGGTCGGTCCAGAGGTCTTCCAGCGCGTGCCGCCGGGCCGGCAGCGGCTGTGCCGCCAGATCCTGCGGGCAGCGCGCCAGCAGCGTCAGCACGAACACCCGCAGCGCGAGCCGGGTGCCGTCGTCGGCCACGTGGGCCGCCAGCTCGACGAGCCGGCGCCCGCGCCCCGGCGCCGTCAGCGACAGGGTCAGCGCGACCTGCAGCGCCTGCGCGGCACCGATGACGCGCAAGCGCGGCGTCGGCAGGACGAGCAGCGGCAGCCACGCCACCTGCGGCGGGCACAGCGGCTGCACGAAGGACTGCAGCAGCGCCAGCCGCCGCCAGGCGGCACCGTCCAGACCCAGCTCGGTCGCGCGGGGGCTGCCGTCGGGCCCGGCCAGGCGATCGGCGGCGGCCCAGGCGGCGGTCCAGCCCGGGCGCGTCGCGATGGCGACCGCTGCCACCGGGCCGAGCAGCGCCAGATGGCCGGCGGCGACCGTGGCATCGTCGCGCAGCGGCAGCACCTGGGCGGTCCGCTCGGACAAGGCCTCGCGGGTGACCGGGCAGCAGCCGGCGTCGAGCCGACCAACGAAGCCCGGCGTGACCAGCACCGGCTCGACCGGGCGGCCGGCGCGGCGGGCGCGACCCTGCAGGTGCCACCAGCGCTGCATGCCGGCGCGCGACCGGGAGACGGCCGGGCGGGGCAGGACTGGCGGCGGACCGGGAAGATCGAACAGGGCTTGCTGGGTGGCGTGGGGCATCGGGGACTCCGGACGGGTCGCCGGGACGTCCCCGGCGTTGCCAGTGTCGGTGCCTACAGTCTCATGGCGTGAGACTGTAGGATCCCGTCCCGACCGCCGCCGATCGACGTCCGGCCCGAACCCCTGCCGCAACCCCCAGCCGATGGACCGCACGGAGCGCTTCTACCGCATCGAACTGCTGATCCGCAGCCGCGGCTGCGTGTCCTTCGACGTCCTTCAATCGGAGCTGGAGGTCTCGCGCGCGACGCTGCACCGTGACCTGGCATACCTGCGAGACCGCATGGACGCGCCCATCGTCCACGACCGCGGCCGCGACGGCTACTGCCTGCAGGCGCAGCCGGGGGATGCGGCGCAGGCCAGCCACCAGCTGCCCGGCCTGTGGTTCAGCGAGCCCGAGATCCACGCGCTGCTGACCATGCACCAGCTGATCCAGGGGCTCGACGAAGGCGGCGTGCTGGCGCGTCACCTGCAGCCGCTGCTGGACAAGCTCGGCGGCATGCTGGGCGCGAGCGAGACCGAGGCCCGCGCGCTGGGCGAGCGCGTGCGCATCGCCGGCACCGCGCGCCGGCCGGTGGCCAGCCGCTGGTTCGAGCGCGTGGGCGACGCGCTGCGCCGTCGCCGGCGCCTGCAGCTGCGCTACCTGACGCGGCGCCGCGGGCAGACCAGCGAGCGCGAGGTCTCCCCGCAGCGGCTGGTCCACTACCGGCACACCTGGTACCTCGATGCCTGGTGCCACCGCAGCGACGGCCTGCGGCGCTTCGCGCTCGACGCCATCGAGCACGCGGCCGTGACGGACACGCCGGCACGCGAGCTGGCGCCGTCGCGCGTGGCGGCGGCGCTGGACGGTGGCTACGGCATCTTTGCCGGCGGCCGGCCGCGCTGGGCGCGCCTGCGCTTCGCCCCCGAGGCCGCGGCCTGGGTGTCGCGCGAGGAGTGGCATCCGGCGCAGCGCACGCGCTGGCTGGCCGACGGCCGCTACGAGATGCGGCTGCCGTTCAGCGATCCGACCGAGCTCGCGATGGACGTGATGCGGCACGGTGACCAGGTCGAGGTGCTGGCGCCGGCGACGCTGCGCGAGCGCGTGCGGGCCGGTCTCCGGGCCGCGCTGGCGGTGTACGACGCCCAGGCCGGCCAGCGTGGCGACCGGTCTGACGGCGGGGCCTGACGACGAGCCCTGGCGCGTCGGCGAGACGCGGCGCGGCCGGCGCTCTAGACGCGCCCCGTCACCGGCAGGCAGGCCCCGGTCACGGCCGCGGCGGCGTCCGACAGCAGGAAGGCGATGACGCGCGCGAGCTGCCCGGGCGTGACCCAGCGTGCGGGATCGTCGTCGGGCATGGCGGCGCGGTTGGCCGGCGTGTCCAGGATGCTGGGCAGCACCGCGTTGACGCGCAGGCCACGCGGCTTGAACTCCTCGGCCATCGCCTCGGTCAGCCGCGCGACACCGGCCTTGGCCGCCGCGTAGGCACCCATGCCGGTGCCGGCCCGGGCTGCCGCGGCCGCGCCGACGTTGACGACGGCCGGCGCTGGCGACCGCAGCAGGTGCGGCAGCGCGGCCTGCGACGCCACGACGGCGGTGCGCAGGTTGATCTCGTACATGCGGTCCCAGGTGTCGATGGCGCCGCCGTCGAATGCCTCCCAGGCGAAGCCGCCGGCGACGTTGACGAGGCCGTCGAGGCCGCCGAGGTGGCCGACGAGGCGATCCATCGCGTCGCGCGCGGCGTCGGCATCGCCCAGGTCGACGTCGCCGATCACGGCGCGCACGCCGGGCACCGGGCCCGGTGGCGCACGGTCGATCAGGACGACGGCCGCGCCGAGGGCGCCGAGCACCTCCCCGGTCCGTCGGCCGAGCACGCCCAGACCGCCGGTGACGGCGATGCGTCGTTCATGCAGGGCAGGGAGCGTCATGGCAAGTTTCCTCTCATCCGCGTCCCGGCGAAGCGGCGCTGGTGCCGCACCGGCCGCATCCGGCCCGGTCGCGGTCAGTGGTCAGTGGTAAGTGGTCAGTGCAGGTCGTGGCGGATGCGCTCGAGTTCATGGATCACGTCGTCGACGATCGACAGGAAAGCGGCCTTGTCCGGGTGCGGCTGCTGGATCATCACGTCCTGGGCGCGCGCCGCCAAGGCGTCTCGGCGGGCGCGCCGCGCCCATTTGCCTGCCTCCCAGTAGGTCAGCAGGGCCAGACGACCGAGGTCGCCCGCGCGCCGCGCGTGTTGCAGGTTCCCGAGCACGTCATCGAGATCCAGCAGAAGGTCGGGATGCAGGGTTTGATCCATGTTGCGGTGCAGCATGGTACCGCAAGCTGAACCGGGACTGACAGCAGACGCCAATGGGCTTGGCTCTCTAAGCGGCCCGGCATGCGGCGTCCTGGAGGGCTGCCTCCTCGACGGGGTGGTCCGGCCCGGCATCGGTGAGGCCTGACCGGCAGGCTGCGCTAACCTCGCGCATGGCCATCGTCATGCGCAGGTGCCGACGCGGGCCGTCTGGGCGGCGGATCGGCCTGGCTGCGGGCCACCGGAATGCGGGAGACATGGGTTGAAATTCGTCGTTGTCGGCGCCGGCGCGATCGGCGGCTACCTCGGGGCGCGACTGGCGCTGGCGGGCGAGCAGGTCACGTTCATCGCGCGCAACCGCAATCTGGCGGCGATCCGAGAGCACGGGTTTCGCCTGATCGAGGAGGACGGTACCGAGCGCCACGCGCGCGACGTGCGCGCCGAGCAGCACATGACCGACGCCGGGCCGCAGGACGTGGTGCTGCTGACCGTCAAGGCGCACCAGGTGCGCGACCTGCTGCCCGACCTGCGTTCGCTGTTCGGCCCCGAGACGATGCTGGTGACGATGGTCAATGGCATCCCGTGGTGGTACTTCCAGCGGCTGCCGGGGCCGTTCGAGGGCCGGGCGCTCGACAGCGTCGACCCCGGCGGCGCGTTGGCGTCGCAGATCGAGCCCGAGCGCATCATCGGCAGCGTCGTCTACCCGGCGTCCGAACTGCTGGCGCCCGGGGTCGTCAAGGTCGTCGAGGGCAACCGCTTCACCCTCGGCGAGCCCGACGGCAGCCGCAGCGACCGCATCGGTGCGCTGTCGCAGGCGATGATGGCGGCAGGCTTCAAGGCCCCGGTCAGCCGCGACATCCGCAGCGAGATCTGGCTCAAGCTGTGGGGCAACCTCAGCTTCAACCCGATCAGCGCGCTGACGCAGGCGACGCTGGAGGACATCTGCCGCTTCCCGCCGACGCGCGAGCTGGCCGCGCGCATGATGACCGAGGCGCGCAGCGTGGCCGAGAAGCTCGGCGTGCGCTTCAAGATCACGCTCGAGCAGCGCATCGCCGGCGCCGAGGCGGTGGGGGCGCACAAGACCTCGATGCTGCAGGACGTGCAGGCCGGCCGGGCGCTGGAGCTGGCGGCGCTGGTGGGCGCGGTGGCCGAGCTCGGCCGCCTGACGGACACGCCGACGCCGAGCATCGACGCCATCCACGCGGCGACCGCGCTGCTGGCGCGCACGCTGCAGGCGCAGGGCGCCGCCCTGGCGCCGGCACCGATCGCGCGCTGACCCGGCGCCGGGCTTGCTCGGCGTCAAGCTCGCCGCCGGCCGGCCGGACACAATCTCGCCCATGTCGCGCCGGCCCGTCGTCATGCCCGGCCGCCCGCACCCGCTGGGCTCGCGCCCGCTGGCCGGCGGCACGGGCTTCAGCGTGTACTCGCGGTCGGCGCGGGCGGTGGACCTGCTGCTGTACGACCACGTCGACGATCCGCAGCCGGCGCTGGTGATCCCGCTCGACCCGGCGTCCCACCGCACCTGGCACTACTGGCACGCCTTCGTGCGCGGCGTGCGTCCCGGGCAGCTCTACGCGTACCGCGCCCACGGCGAGTTCGACCCGGCGCGCGGCGATCGCTTCGACCCCGGCAAGGTCCTGCTCGACCCCTACGGCCGTGCCGTCGCGGTGCCGTCCGACTGGCGGCGCGCCGCGGCGCACGCGCCCGGACCGAACGACGCCCACGCCTGCAAGAGCGTGGTCTGCAACGACCACGGCTACGACTGGCAGGGCGACCTGCCGCTGAAGCGTCCGTTCGCGCAGACCGTGATCTACGAGCTGCACGTGCGCGGTTTCACGCGCCACCCCAGTTCGGGGCTGGCGGCGCCACGCGCCGGCACCTTCGCCGGGCTGGTGGACAAGATCCCCTACCTGCGCGATCTCGGCGTCACCGCGGTCGAGCTGATGCCGGTGTTCCAGTTCGATCCGCAGGATGCGCCGCCCGGCCGCGTCAACTACTGGGGCTACGCGCCGATCTCGTTCTTCGCGCCGCACGCCGGCTACGCGTCCGTGACCGACCCGCAGGCGGTGGGCGACGAGTTCCGCGACATGGTCAAGGCCTTCCACCGCGCCGGGCTCGAGGTCATCCTCGACGTCGTCTACAACCACACCGCCGAGGGCGACGAGCAAGGCCCGACCTACGGCCTGCGCGGGCTGGACAACGCCACCTACTACCTGCGCGACGCGCAGGGGCGCTACACCAACTTCTCCGGCTGCGGCAACACGCTGAACGCCAACCACGCCGTCGTGCGGCGGCTGATCCTGGACAGCCTGCGCTACTGGGTGCAGGTGATGCACGTGGACGGCTTCCGTTTCGATCTCGCGTCCATCCTGTCGCGCGACGAGTACGGCGCGCCGGTGGCCAACCCGCCACTGCTGTGGGACATCGAGAGCGACCCGGTGCTGGCCGGCACCAAGCTGATCGCCGAGGCCTGGGACGCCGCCGGCCTGTACCAGGTCGGCAGCTTCGTCGGCGACCGCTGGAAGGAGTGGAACGGGCGCTTCCGCGACGACGTGCGCGCCTTCGTGCGCGGTGACGCCGGTACCGTGCCCACGCTCGCCGACCGCCTGCTCGGCAGCCCTGACCTGTACGGCGCGCGGCCACGCGAGCCGGCGCAGAGTATCAACTTCGTCACCAGCCACGACGGCTTCACGCTGGACGACCTGGTCTCGTACGACCGCAAGCACAACGAGGCCAATGGCGAGGCCAACCGCGACGGCAGCGACGACAACCGCAGCTGGAACTGCGGTGCCGAGGGCCCGACCGACGACCCGGAGGTGCTGGCGCTGCGCACGCGCCAGGTCAAGAACCTGCTGGCGATCAACATCCTGTCGCTGGGCACGCCGATGCTGCTGATGGGCGACGAGATGCGCCGCAGCCAGGGCGGCAACAACAACGCCTACGGCCAGGACAACGAGACCAGCTGGCTCGACTGGACCCTGCTCGAGCGCCACGCCGAGATCCACCGCTTCGTGCAGGGTTTGATCCGCATCCGCAACCTGCGCGAGTCGGTGCGGCAGGACCACCGGCTGACGCTGGCCGAGCTGATGGAGCGCGTGCACGTGCAACTGCACGGCGTGCACCTGCACGCGCCGGATACCGGGCACGAGTCGCGCAGCCTGGCGGTCACCGCGTCCAGCCTGTCGGGCGACCTGCTGATGCACTTCGCGCTCAACGCCTGGTGGGAACCGCTGGACTTCGATCTGCCCGCGCTGCCGCCGAGGGCGCGCAGCGGCTGGCTGCGCATCATCGACACCGCGCGGCCGTCACCGCACGACCTCGTCGACCTGGCGGCGGCCGAGGGGGCCATCGGCACGCGCCACCGGGTCGAGGCGCGCTCGGTGGTGGTGATGTTCGCGCCGCTGCGCTGAAGCCGCGCGGCGTCGTCAGCGGCAGCGCGACAGGACCTCGAAGGCGGCCCGCGCCATGCGGCCGTAGCCGTCGCGGTTGGGGTGGATGCGGTCGGACTTCAGCGCGTCGCTGGACAGCACCTCGGACACCACGTCTTCGATGACGTGGGCGCGGCCCTCGTCGGCCAGCTCGGCGTACAGCTCGTGCTCGCCGACGATGCCGACCGCCGCGCCGAGGCTGAAGCGCGGGATGCCGAACACGACCGGGGCGGCGCCGCCGTCGCGCACGCGGTCGACCACGGCCCGCAGGTGGCGCCGCGTCTCGGTCTCGTCGACCCGGCGCAGGAAGTCGTTGCCGCCGGTCGTGATCAGCACCACCGCCGGCCGGTGCTCGCGCAGCGCGTCGTCGATGCGTGCCAGCAGTCCGCCGCTGCGCTCGCCGTCGATGCCCAGGTTGCGCACCGCGACGCCGGCGCGCCCGCCCGGGCCGTCCAGCAGCGCCTGCAGCTGCTCGACGTAGCCTTCGCCATCGGCGCCATGGCCGCGCGTGAGCGAGTCGCCGATCGCCAGCACGGTGGCGCCGTCGGTCAGCGTGCAGGCCGCTGGCGCGCTGCCGCTGCGGTCGCAGCCCGCGAGGGCGAGTGCGGCCGCGGCCGCCAGCGCGAGGGTCAGAGGCCATCCGCGCCGTCGCTGTTGACCCTTGCCAGCGCCGTGCTCGTCGGAGCCAGGCGCAGGGCCTGCGATGACCGCGGGGCGGGCGCCACCCGTGTGCCGGCGCCGATGCGGGGCGAGCGTCGAGTGTCCTTGGGGTGCGGGTCTTCTCACGGCGCGGCAGCGGGTCAGGCCGCAGCCCGGTGAGCCGCGACCAAGGGTCGGCCATGGTACCGCCGCCCGCGCCGTGCACCACCCGGGCTCGCACGCGCGGCGGCGCAAACGGCAGCGGCGGGTTCCTCAGTCACCCGATGAGGATGTCGGACAACGGGCGTCGTGGCGCCGCCGGCAGCACCCGGGCCGGGACGCCGATCCTCAGCAGCAGCTGGGCGTGGCCCGGTTGACCGGTGAGCTGCTGCAACCTGGGGCGCAGGGCAGCGACCTGCAACGGCTGGTTCAGGTAAGAGGCCTGCAGGCCGAGGCGCACGCCCTGCAACAGCAGCCGCTGCAAGGCCTGCCCGGCGGCCAGCCAGTCGCGCGGCGTGTCGGCGTCGGTGGCCAGCACGGCGAGCACCGGGGACTCGTCGGCCAGCTGCCGGTCCTTGGCCGCGACACCGTGACCCATGTCGAAGCTGCGCACCACCATCTGCGCCACCGGAACCGCCAGGGCCGGCAGGGCCAGGCCGTCGCCGCGACGGCGCGGGTGCATCCATGCGGCCAGCTCGCGCCGCCAGCTCGGGTTGGCCCACAGGACGGCATCGCCTTCGGCCACGAGGGCCGTCGCGGCCAGGCGCCGGTCCGCGGTGTCGAGGGTGATCAGCGTCGCGCCTTCGCCGGTCACCGCCTCGGCCAGGGTGCGCAAGGCCTCCGGGTCGACCGCGGTGGCGGCGAAGCGCTCGCGCCAGGTGCGGCGCTCGGCCATCGCGGCCAGCAGGCCGGCGTCCGGCGGCGTCGACACCGCGGGCGCGAGCCGCACCCGTGCCAGCAGGTCGGCGTCGGCCGGGTCCGGCAGCAACGCCACGTCGGCGTGAAGACTCGCGGCAGCTGCTGCGACGCGCAGGTTGAACAAGGCGCAGCCGCAGCTGATCGTCAGTTCGCGGTCTTCCGGGTCGTTGACGGGCAAGGCGCGTGTGCGGTCAGCCAGCAGCTCGACCGTTGTGCCATCGATCCGGAACAGCCAGGGCTGCGTGTTGTGGCTGGAAGGTGCCACAGACGCGGCACGGACCAGGGCGTGCAGGTCGGGGATGTCGGTGGCGGTGCTGCGTGAGCTGGTCGGGGTCATCGGTTCTCCGGTCGGGCATTCGGGAGGGGCCGATGCGGATTCTGTGACGGCGAGATGACGTGCGCAAGGCAGGCGGAAGCGGCACGGACCGGGTCAGCCGCACCAGACACGCCGGTACCTCGCCGCGGGCCAGATCCTCGGGCCGGACCGGATGCGGCGTGTCGAGGCGCACATGGTCCATGTGGTCCGTGATGTGCACGCGGCAGGCTCCGCAGCCGCCCGAGCAGCAGGAGAACGGCACCGCGATGCCGGCATTCAGCGCCGCCTCCAGCAAGGTGTCGCCGGGCCGCACCGCGATGGCCAGCTCGCCGTCCGCGGACTCAAAGATGGCCGATGGCGTCTGGTCGCTGACGGCGCCGCGCCGCGGCGAGACGAAGCTCTCCTCGATCTGCCCGATCCCCCCGCCACGAGCAGCAGCCGCCGCGGCCGGTCATCCGGTGGCGGCCCGGCGGTGAACAGCACGCCGACCAGCCGCGCCGGACGCGCGCCCGACCGCTGCCGCTCGGCGTGGATGGACTCGAGCGCCAGCAGGCCGGGGGAGGGCAGGCTGTCCCAGGACAGCGGCCCGATGACCACGAGCAGGTCGGCGTGCGCACAGCGCTGCGCGGCCGCATGCACCACCGCCGGGCCGCGAACGAATTCGGTGGCCGCAACGACTTGCACATCGGCGTCACCAGCACCACCAGCGCCGCGTCGTGCGCGGCACGCTCGATCTCCTGGCCTTCGTCGTGGATGCGGCAACGCACGGGCGTCTTGACGAAGCAGTCGAACTCGCCCATGCAGTGGCCGAGGTCGTAACCGGCGAGGTGGAAGCTGCGCACCGACATGGGTCGCGCGTCGAGCTGGCGCTCCACTTCGGTGCACAGCGCGCTGGCAGGATCGCCAGGCCCGCAGGCGCCGTTGAGCAGAACGACGGTCATCGCAAGCCTCCTTCGGGGGCGCGGTCATCACGATCCGGCGCGAGGGACTTGCGCTGACGCACGAGATCGCCGCTCGGCAGTGCCGTCATGTTGCCGCATGTCAGGACTTGCGGCTAGTCTGTCTGTGCCGGCGCTTGACTGGAGCGTCACCGAAAGGAAAACACCCGTGCCACAAGCCGTCGATGGTCCCTTTGCGCGCGACTTCCTGCGGCGTCTGCATGGCGCCGCCAACGCGCACGACCCGGATGCCGTCGCGGCGCTGTGCGCCGAGGACATCGTCTGGGAGGATCCCGCGGCGCCGCACACGCTGCGCGGGCGCGACGCCGTGCGCAGCTTCCACCGCGACATCATGTTCGCGGCGCTGCCGGACACCCACATCGAGCTGATCGACGGCCCGTATCTGGCGCTCGACGGCAGCGGGGTGGCGGCGCGCCTGCGCATCAGCGGCACGATGACCGGGGCCTTGACGCCGCCGGGCTTCGCGCCCACGGGCGGCCGCGTCGGTTTCGAGACGGCGGAGTTCTCGCAGTTCGACAACGGCTTGCTGGCCCGCCACACCGTGGTCATGAACATGCTGGAGGTGGCGCGGCAGATCGGGGCCGTGCCGCAGGCGGGCTCGGTCGGCGACCGCATCGGGGTGTGGATGCAGAATGTGTCCGCCTTCTGGGCCCGTGGACGCCCTGGCTGAGCGGCGCGGCACGATCAGGGCTTTGCGCGACGGGTTCGCGCCGTGAGGCGCGGCGGCGTTCGACCAGCGCCTGGGCGGCCGGCACGCGACCCGCGGCGCTGCGTACGCTGACGCACAGACGGCGCATCGCCCGCGCCTCACCATGGCACCTCGTGACGGCACGTCGTGGGCTGGCCGGCGCACCGGCCTGCCGGATTGCGTTCATTGCGCACGACAGAAAGGCTACCCATGCTCGAAACCATCGCCGTCATCCTGCTCATCCTCTGGCTGGCGGGCCTGCTCACCTCGACCACCATGGGCGGCTTCGTCCACGTGCTGCTCGTGATCGCGCTGATCGTGATCGCGCTGCGGATCATCCAGGGCCGTCGGCTGTGAGCCGTGCGCAGGCCGCATGAACGCGATCCGCGTGGCCGGACTCGCGCTCATCGTCGCCGGGTTGTTGGCGGCGGTCTACGGTGGCTTCGGCGTCACGACGCAGACCCACCAGACGCGGCTCGGGCCGATCGAGTTGTCGGTGTCCGAGCGGCAGAACGTCAACATCCCGCTGTGGGCCGGCTTGGCCGCGATCGTCGGCGGCGGCCTGCTGCTTGCCTTGGGCGGCCACAGGCGTTGAGCCATCCGTCGTGCCGGGGCGGGTCTCGCAGCCGCCTCCCGCCGCGGTCCTCCCTCCACTTCCTGACCCCATTCCTTGCCCAACGGAGCCCACCATGATCCAAGACCTGCTGCAGACCCCCGCTCACGAAGGCGAAACCAGCCATGCCGGCCCCGATCCGCGCCACGGCCCCGGCCCGCACCTGATGGGCAGCGTCTCCCTGGTCGGCAACGGCGTGTGCAACACGGCCGGCATGAGCCTGGGCGAGATCAAGGACATCATGATCGACATGCGCAGCGGCCGTGTCAGCTACGCGGTGCTGTCGTTCGGGGCCTTCATGGGCATCGGCGGCAAGCTGTTTGCCGTGCCCTGGGCCGCGCTCACGCTCGACACCGACAAGCAGCGCTTCGTGCTCGACGTCGACAAGGCGCAGCTGGAGAACGCCCCCGGCTTCGACAAGCACAACTGGCCCGACATGGCCGATCCGACCTGGCAGGCCGGCATCGACCGCTACTACGGCATCCCCTCCGACGGCGCGCCGCCACAGGTGACCGTGCAACCGCAGTGATCAGCGCAGGCCTGCCCGCGCAGCAGCTGTATCTTCCGCAGGGCGGACGCTCGTTCGACCGCCTGCTCTCGCGATCGTGGCTCAGCCGCGACCCCGCCCCGAACCCCCATACGCCCATGCAGATCCGAGTCGGCTTCGAGATGACGTACCAGTGCAACGGCCCGACGCCGATGATCCTGGCGCTCAGCATCCACTACTCCCGCGCGTCCGACCTGGTGCGCCCCGACAACCTGGTGACGGTGCCTGCGGTGCCCGTCACCGCCTACCGCGACCTGTTCGGCAACTGGTGCAGCCGGCTGGTCGCGCCGCCGGGGCGCTTCGTGCTGCGCACCGACGCGCTGGTCAACGACACCGGCCGGCCCGACCCGGTGCTGCCGCAGGCGCGCCAGACCCCGGTCGAGCAACTGCCCGAGGAGACCCTGGTCTACCTGCTGGGCAGCCGCTACTGCGACACCGACCGCCTGTCGGACTTCGCCTGGGCGCAGTTCGGCGCCGGGCCCACCGGCTGGGCGCGCGTGCAGGCGGTGTGCGACTTCGTGCACCAGCACATCACCTTCGGCTACGAGTTCGCCAGCTCCCGTCGCACCGCCTGGGACGCGTTCCAGGAGCGGCGCGGCGTCTGCCGCGACTTCGCGCACCTGGGGATCGCGCTGTGCCGCTGCCTGAACATCCCGGCGCGCTACTGCACCGGCTACCTGGGCGACATCGGCATGCCGCCGCCCTACGGGCCGATGGACTTCGCCGGCTGGATGGAGGTCTGGCTGGACGGCGCCTGGCATACCTTCGATCCGCGCAACAACGAGCCGCGCATCGGCCGCGTGCTGATCGCGCGCGGACGCGACGCCTGCGACGTCGCTCTGTCGAGCACCTTCGGGCCGAACACGCTGGAGGGCTTCGAGGTCTGGACCGATGAAGTCGCCGCCGCGTGACCTACTGCGTCGGCGTCAAGCTCGAGGACGGGCTGATCTTCGCCAGCGACTCGCGCACCCACGCCGGGGTCGACAACTACGCGCGCTTCTGCAAGATGACGACCTTCGAGCGCGCCGGCGATCGCGTGCTGGTGCTGCTGAGCTCGGGCGGGCTGGCCGGCACCCAGGCCGTGATCAGCCTGCTGCGCCGGCGCGCCGAGGCGGCGCCGCCGCACCTCCTGAGCGTCGGCTCGATGTTCGACGTCGCCAACCTCGTCTCCGACGCGATGCGCGACATCGAGCGCCGCGACGCGCCCTTCATGGAGGCCGGCGGGCTGAAGTTCAACGCCTCGTTCATCCTCGGCGGCCAGATCGCCGGCGAGGCGATGCGGCTGTTCAGGCTCTACGCCGAGGGCAACTTCATCGAGGCCAGCACCGACACGCCCTTCCTGCAGACCGGCGAGGCCAAGTACGGCAAGCCGATCCTCGACCTGGCGGTGACCGCCGACGCGTCGCTGGAGGACGCCACCAAATGCGTGCTGGTGTCCTTCGACTCGACGATGCTGAGCAACCTGTCGGTCGGCATGCCGATCGACCTGCTGGTCTACGGGCGCGACAGCCTGCGCGTGACGATGCAGCGCCGCTTCGACGAAGGCGACGCCTACTTCGACGTGCTGACCCGGCAGTGGCTGGAGGGCACGCGCCGGGTCTTCCGCGACCTGCCGCCGCTGGCCTGGTGAGCGCGCGGTCTCGCGCGCCCGTACGCTGCGGGCCGAACCCGACCTCGGCGCCCTGCGATCAAGGCTAAGATGGCTCAAACCACCGTCACTGATCGCATGCCATCGGAACGCGCTCAAGGTCACCGCTGGCCCGAGCCACTCGGCCAGCGGCTGCCCGCCGACGCCGATGCCAGCCAGGTCGCCGACGCCGTCGACGCCGTCTGGCGCGAGATCGACCAGGCGCTGCATCCGATCGTCGGCCATCGCGGCGTGGTCGCGCTGTACAACCGCAGCCTGACGCTCGCCTCGGCACGCCACCCCTGGCTGGCCGCCGGCCACCTCGGTGCGCTCGCCGCGATCGACGCGACGGCGCTGCGCGCGGCGCTGGTTCAGCAGCCGCCGGTCGAGGCGGCGGCCGGCGGCGGCGCGCTGCTGCAAAGCTTCCGCGACCTGCTCTCCAGCCTGATCGGCGCCTCGCTGACCGACCGGCTGCTCCGCCCCGTCTGGGCGCCGACGCCCGGCGCCGCACCTCTCGAGGACGCTTCCCCATCATGACCCGCAATGCGACCATCCGACGCCTGGCCACCGGCGTGCCCGGCCTCGACGAGGTGCTCGGCGGCGGCCTGCCGGAGTTCTCGTTCAACCTGATCGGCGGCCAGCCGGGCTCCGGCAAGACGACGCTGGCGCACCAGATCATGTTCGCGCTGGCCACGCCCGAGCGGCCGGCGATCTACTTCACCGTGCTCGGCGAGCCGCCGCTGAAGATGCTGCGCTACCAGCAGCAGTTCGACTTCTTCGACGACGCGGCGATCAACGGCCGGGTGCGCTTCGTCAGCCTGTCCGAGGACGCGATGGCCGGCGACCTGGCGCGCGTGCTGGAGCGCATCGTCGCCGAGGTCACGGCGCACAACCCCGGGCTGGTGTTCGTCGACTCGTTCCGCTCGGTGGTGTTCGCCAGCGAGCGGCCGGCCGACGAGCCGCAGGCCGGCGAGCGCATGGGCCTGCAGCTGTTCGTGCAGCAGCTCGGCATGCTGATGACGAGCTGGCAGGCGACGACCTTTCTGATCGGCGAATATTTCAACGAGACCGACGCCAACCCGGTGTTCACCGTCGCCGACGGCCTGATCTGGCTGCGCCAGA
>CAZQPN010000007.1:0-21258 GCA_964595215.1 uncultured Rubrivivax sp.
GCGAAGTTCCTGGCCGATGTCGATACCCGGGACAGCCGCGAGCGACGTTTCTCGCCAGAGGCCCTGGCCGAGCTGCGGAACTACCCGTGGCCCGGCAACGTGAGGCAGCTGCTCAACGCCGTGCACCGCGCCGCGATCATGTCGGCTGACGCCGTGATCGACGCCGACAGCCTGCTGCTAGACACCGACGCCCCAGCGCTGAAGTCTGACCCGGCCGACCATGTCTCGGTCCCGATCGGCACGACGGTGGCCGAGATGGAACGTCGCCTGATCCTGGCGACGGTGGCGCGCCACGAGGGCCGGCGCGAGCACGCTGCCAAGGCGCTGGGAATCAGCGCGAAGACGCTCTACAACCGCCTGCGGCGATACCAGCAGGACGAGGGCGCCAGACAGCGTTCATGCTTGAGGGGCGCGGCACCAGCGGGCATCGCGTCAGACCGCTGCGCTGTCCCCTTCTCGCCAGACCCCACCCGACACGCCCATGTCTTTCATGGTTCTCCATTGATGGTGTGAGAGCGGGCCGTCGTGCATCTGCTTCGAGAGCTGGAACACGCCGCTCTCGGCAGCATCTGGCGTTCCCGGCTGTCGCGCGCAGGACCCGCTTCAGCGTTCGAGCGCCGCTTTCAACTCGGCCTTGTTCATCTTCGAGCGCCCATCGACTCCGCGCTTCTTGGCCTCTTCGTACAGCTGCCGATACGTTCGGCCGCCGGCGCCATCGTGCGAGCGCAAGCCACCGCGCCGGCTCGGCGACAGGTCGTCCAGCGACGCGTCGCTGGCCTGCTCCGACTCGCCAGCCTGCGCACGCGCCTTGTTGACGGTACGGGCTGCGATCTCCTCGGCCTTGTCCTCGCTGCGGCCGCGATCGAGCAGGCTCTCCTTGATGTGCTCGTACTGTCGCTCCCGCTTGTCGCTCCACTTTTCCTGGGGCATGCACATCTCCTCCTTGGTCGGCAGGCGCACAGGGGTCGCCTCTCGCCGTTGCGGCGGTTCGGCCGGCTGGCCCCCCGCCGCTTTCGGGTCATGACGACTTCTCGGGCTTTTCCGGCGGCCGCAGCTCTGCGCGCTCGGACTCGCGACCCGAGGCCGTCTGTGCATCGAGCCCTCGATCCGGCGTCTCGGTCACGCGCGGGGTGTCAGTGCGGTGCTCGATCAACTCCTCGATCACGAAGTGACCGTAGCGCTGCGCCCGTTCCGCGCCGCAGGCCTTGAGGGCATCGGCCACCTTCTGCGCCTGCGCATCGCTCGACACTCGCACGAGCAACCACTGATAGCCCCGTTCGGCCAGGGCATGATGTGCCTTGACAAGGTTCAGGTCCTGGCCGAAGGCCGTCAGCGGGCTGGCTGCCTCCATGTCCTGCGCCGTCATGTCCAGCATCTCGCGGTCGCTCATGTGCTGCACGTCGTCTGCTTCAATGCCGATCTTCGTCAATGCATCAGCGCCGGCGTCGGCCTGCCCGCGCGACGCGAACGACACCATCAGATGGCCGACCGGCTTGAAGACACCGAAGCTGCGGTGTTGATTCGGATCCATGGCAATTCCTCTTTCAGTTCAATCTGGGTGGTTGGCGTCCAGGCCTCAGCCTACCCGCTGGGCGGCCGCGCATCGGTGCATGCCGTCCGCAAAGGCGTGCAAGTCGCCGGAAAGACGACTCGATCGGCTCGTCGCCGGTCGACGATGTTGGCATAGATGTCGTCGAGCTGCTTCTTCATCCTTGCGATGTACGCGTCGCGTGTGCTCATGTTCGTCATCCTTGTCGATGACGTTGTCCACGAACCCATCTCCATGCACCCAGCGTGCCCGCATGACGCGCCCGAGCCCAGCGCCGCGGCGGAACCGTGGCGGCGGGGCCCCGCTTGCGAACATGGTCGGCGCGCGCTGCAGCGCCACGGGTTGGACAGCAGCGCGACGAGCAAGGAGCCCTGCACGATGCTCGGCGGCGACGCCGCGGCGTGTTCCAGGTTCGCCTTCCTGCAGCTGATGTCCGCCAGGGCGATGAAGGCAGTCTGGGCCGCGATGCCGCCCAGGGCGGTGCTGACCGCAAAGCCCGCGCGTCCGTCCAACGCGGCGGTCAACGATGCCACGGTGCCCGGCAGCGAGGTCACCGCCCCCAGCAGCACGGTGCCGACCACGGCCGCGCCCAGGCCGGTGCGGTCGGCCAGCCGGTCGGCCACGGGCGTGAAGGCCCAGCCCGCCGTCCCGATCACGCCTGCCGTCGCGACGAACAGGGCGACGCTGAAGGAGAGTGGGAGCTCGTTGAAGTCGGGCTGGCGGAAAAGCCTTCTGCGGCCGCACGCGCTCTGCAGCGGCCCGACGATGTCTCACGAGTGGCGCCGGGAGCGCGCGATGCGCCCTTCCCGACGCTAGAGCACCAGCGTGCCCATCATCAGCCCGGCGATGATCATGACCACGAAGATGGTCAGCGCGATGTAGAAGAGGATCTTGGCGATGCCGGCCGCGCCGGCGGCGATCTTGGTGAAGCCGAGCACGCCGGCCACGACCGCGATCAATAGAAAGATGAGTGCCCATTCCAGCATGTCAGCCTCCTGCGCTCAGGCGCGTCGAGTGGTCCGTCCTGACCTGAACAGGCCGCCGATCGGCCGATGGCGTCATTGGCTGCCGTCTCTTGTCGTGCGTCATTGGTCGATTCCTTGATGGCATGGAGAGCATGCCAGGGCAGCGGCGCTCCTGGCACCCTTGTCCTTGGGGGTTGATGGGACCCGCAGCGTCCGGTGCCTTCTCACACGGGACCGACGGATGCGGAAACCTCAGGCAAGCCGCGCGCCACTCTCAGCCGGGCCAGCAGTTCCGACGCATCCGGGGGCTTGACCAGGTGCATCGAGAATCCGGCGCCCAGGACACGTTGACGCTGCTGCCACGCCGCGCTGCCCGTCAGCGCGAGCACCGGGATGCGGCGCCAGCCGAGCCGGCCCTCCAGTGCCCGCAGCTGCCGCACGAAAGCCACGCCGCCGAGGCCCGGCAGGTCGATGTGGCACACCACCACCCGCGGCGGCGCCCGAGACGCGGAGAGGCGGGTGAGGGCGGACTCCGCGTCGCCGACAGCCATCACGATGGCGCCCTCCAGTTGCAGCAGGGTCGACAGCGCATCGCGCGTGTCGGCATCGACCTCGATGAGCATCAGCCGAGCCCCCTCGAGCGTCGGCGGGGGCGCTGGCCGCGCCGGCCGCCGCCAGGCCCGCAGCAGCCCTGCGGCCACCACGCTGGCAAGCGCCGCCAAACCCGTCCAACCCGCAATGTTTGCCGCCGGATCGGTCACTCTTGCCGGTTCGCTGGCGTTGCGTTGGTCGTCGGCGCCGCGTGACGGTCGCGTCACCGGCCTGGCACAGGCCTTGTGTGTCTTTTCATCGCCCTGCCCGGAAGGACCCGCCATGAGCAGTTCTGCACTTCAGTTTCACGCGGCCCCCGCCATCGTCATGACACCGCAGTTGCGGCAAGCGCTCCACCTGCTGCAACTGCCTGCGCTCGAGCTCGCGCAGGCGCTGCAAGCGGCCTTGGTGGCCAACCCCTTCCTCGAGCCCGTCTCCGACGAGGGCGCCGATGGCGGTCTCGCCGGACTGCGGTCGGAGGACGGTCGACCCGAAGCCGAATCAGATGCAACTGACGCGCCCGCCGGCGGTGCGCCGGCCAGCCTGTCGCTCGACCTCGATCCTGGCGCGACCGCCTGGGACGGTGCTGAACGCGGCCGTGGCGACGCCCTCCCCGACGCCGCCGAGGGCGCCGCCGAAGCCATCAGCCTTCGAGCTCACCTGCATCGGCAGATCGGGGCAAGTCGGCTGTCGGAGCGCGAGCGGCTCCTGGCCGACATGGTGGCGGAGGCGGTCGACGACGATGGCTACCTCCGTGTCGAGCTGCCCGACATCGCGGCCGCGTTCCCCGCGCAGCAGGCCGAGCTGCCGGCGCTCGCCCGCGCGCTGTGCGTGGTGCAGAACCTTGACCCCGCCGGCGTGGCCGCCAGATCGCCAGGCGAGTGCCTGGCACTGCAGCTCGAGGCGCTGCCCGCGGGACATCCCGGGCGGGCGCTGGCCCTGGACCTGGTGCGCGACCATCTGCCGCTGCTCGCCCGCCACGACGCGGGCCGCCTCTGCCAGGCCACGGGTTGCGACGAGCAGGCGCTTCGTGAGGCCCACGCGCTGATCCTGCGGCTGGATCCGCATCCGGGCCATCGCTTCGGCGCCGATGACACCTGCTTCGTCGTCGCCGACGTCAATGTCGAGCCGGATGGGCTTGGGTGGACGGCGCGCATCAATCCGCAGGTGCTGCCGCAGGTGCGCATCAACCAGCGTTGCGTCGACGCGCTGCGCGGCGCATGACGGCGGGTGCATCGCCTGCTGGGTGCAGGACGACGGCGAAGGCATCGCGCCCGAGCGACTGCGCACCCTGTTCGACGCCGCGCAATCCGTCGATGCGCCCGTCGGGGACCGCGGGCTCGGACTGGCGATCGTGCGCGAGATCGCGGAGGCGCACGGCGGCCGTCTCAGCGTCGTCAGCGGCGAATTCGGCTCCACATTCAGGATCGTGGTGCCGGCAGCGTCGCACAGGGGTGGGCGGGTCAGCCCGCGCCCTCCGGCAGTGCCTTGATCTGCTCGCGCGTCATGTCGACGTCAACTTTGCGCTCGGGCCAGTCGACGTCACTGATCTTGGCCGGATCGACCTGCACGTGCTTGCCCGGCAGCCAGTTGCGGGTGTCGATCACGATCCGCTGGATCTGCCATGAGCCCGGATCGATTAGGTACTCGTCGAGGCGACCGATCTCCCCGCCCTTTGCCTGGATGTGGTACCCCATGATTTCGTCGCAACTGCGCAGATGCGAGTCCTGGTTCTCACGTTGCCGTGCGGCCTGCTCGCGACTGCCGGGGTCGGGCGGCCGCGGTGGCATCGCCATCTCGGGGCTGAACGGCATCCCGCCCGTTTCCCACAGCCCGCTGCCCACCCAGTAGATCGGGTAGCCATAGTAGGCCGCGTGATCGGTCTCGTACTGGCGCGACACGGGCTGTTCAGTATCGATCGGCGGGCTGTCCATGATCTGCTTGTGCGTCAGGGTTGTCTTCAGAACGAAGCCGGTCGGCTGCTCCGACGCGAGTGACGACGGGAAGACCAGGACCTGACGGCTGTTGAACCAGCCGCCTTTCTCGACAACGATGTAGCGCCCTGTCCAGCGCTCGTCGTCGAAGAACACGTCGGCGATCTTGCCGACCTCCTCGTCGACGCCGGCAACCATCCGGCCTTTCAGTTCCTTGCTGCGGAAGAGCATGACTTTCCATTCGTGGCCTGCTTGCATGTTCCGGCTGCGGCGCAGGCGGTCCCGCTGGTGCCGGCCCTGGTGTCCAGGGGGGTCTGCAGGGGACCACGCATCCTGCGTGCCCGCACCGCGTGTCCTTCGTGTCGCAAGGTGCGGACCGTGATCGTGGACATGAGTCGATTGCGCTTCGCAACGATGGCCGGCCAAAGCAGGAGGCTGGCCACCGATGGCGGGAGCCACTGTTGTTCGCTCATTTCACCTCAGCCACGGACAGGCGCAGCGTCGTGTCGCAGGGAGCCTGAGGTGCCCGTCGGACTTCGTCTTCCAGCGCGCCGCTGCTCTGCCGCCATCGATCAGGTGGTACGCTGTTTGCGGGGTTGGCCGCGAGCAGGGTGTGTCGCTTCTGGCACCCACTCACGCAAAGGAACGGATGAGCGACCACGGCAGCAATCGATCGGCCGGCGCCTACGAGGCAGGCAGTCTCAGCCTCGCCGGAGCGGTGGCAATGGGCACCGGCGTGATGATCGGTGCCGGCATCTTCGCGCTGACCGGCCAGGTGGCGGAGCTTGCCGGGTCGCTGTTTCCCCTGGCGTTCGTGGTCGCCGTGGTCGTCAGCGCCTTCAGCGCCTACAGCTACATCAAGCTGGCTGGCGCGTATCCATCGGCCGGCGGCATCGGCATGTTCCTGATGAAGGCCTACGGGCGCAGCGTGATGACGGGCGGGCTCGCTCTGCTGATGGTGCTGTCCATGGTCATCAACGAGAGCCTCGTCGCCCGGACTTTCGGCACCTACGTGATGCAGGCGGTGGGCGAGACCACGGACCCGGTGTGGGTGCCGGTTCTCGGGGTCTCGCTGATTGCCGTCGTCTTCGCCATCAACATCGCGACGAACGCCGTCATCAGCCGCGTCGCGATGTTGTCCGCGTTGCTGAAGATCGGCGGGATCCTGGCTTTCGCCTTGGTGACCCTGTGGTTTGCCGACTTCTCGTTCCGCCCCGTGGACACCGAAGGCGCCGTGGCACTGGCGGCCGGCAGCGCCGAAGGCTTCATCGCCGCAGTGGCGCTCGGCATCCTGGCCTACAAGGGCTTCACGACGATCACGAATAGCGGCAGCGAGCTGAAGAACCCCGAGAAGAACATCGGGCGTGCCATCGTCATCTCACTGGCCATCTGTCTGGTCGTCTACCTGATGGTGTCCTGGGCGGTCGGCTCGACGCTGTCGATCGAGCAGATCGCCAAGGCGCGTGACTACGCGCTGGCAGAGGCCTCGCGCCCGGCCCTGGGTCGGTACGGCGCCTGGTTCACCATCGCAGTGGCGATCGTCGCCACTGCATCGGGGCTTCTGGCCAGCGTGTTCGCAGTCTCGCGCATGCTGGCGATGCTCACGAAGATGGAGTTGATCCCGCATCGACACCTGGGGATGACGGGCCACCTGCAGACCCACATGCTGGTCTATACCTGCGCCGCGGCGGCGCTGCTGGCGGCTTTCTTCGACCTCGGCCGGATTGCCGCGCTGGGCGCGATCTTCTACCTGCTAATGGACATCGGGATCCACTGGGGACTGCTCAGACACCTGAGACACGAAGTGGCTGCAAATCCCCTCATTCTGGTCACGGCCATGGCCCTCGACGCGCTGGTACTGGGCGTGTTTCTTTGGGTGAAGGCCGGCCAGGACCCGATGATCCTGGCCTGGGCGGCAGGCGGTGTCGCGGTCATCTTCCTGCTCGAGTGGCAGTTTCTGAGGGTGCATCGCTTTTCCGACGGCGAGGACCCCAACTACCGCAGTCCCGCACGAGACGACGGGGGCGACGACTCATAGCACGGATCGCACGGTTCGGGCGGTTGACATTGGCCCGCTGTCAGCGGCCGCTGACCGGGCACAGGCGATGACTTCAGCTCGGCGCTCTTCTCGGCGAGCTCGGCGCGTTCGGCGAAGGCCATGGTGGCTGTGGTCTTCGTGGACTCATTTCCAACGACAGGGTTGGATCTGGCACCACAACCCCATGTCAGGTCACGATGGCCGCCCTCCAAGTGCCGCGCACAGCCGCCGCAGCGCGGCCACGCCCTGACCCTGGCGAATTCGCGCCGGCCGGCGGCGCCCGCTGCGTCGCGCCCGATCTTCGCCGTCGGCGCTGGCCACGCCGGCCCGCTTCATGGCAGCATCGGCACCCCGCCGCGGACCCAGCGCCGACGGCGCCGCGCGCATCGGCGCCCGGCGTCGGGCTGGCCGCCGTTCTTGCACCCACCGTTGCCCGCTCGGGCGAGCCTGGCATGAACCCCGACTCCTTTCTCGCTGTCGACATCGCGCGCCTGCCGCTGCTGGACATCGCCGCGTCGCTGGCGCTGGTGTTCATCCTGCTGCTGACCCGGCTCGCGGCCGGCCACGCGATCCGGCGCCGGACCGATGCCGCGCCGCACCTGCAGCGGCGCTGGATGGCGAACATCCGGAACCTGCTGCTGTTCCTCGGCCTGCTCGGACTGGTGCTGATCTGGGCGCCGCAGCTGCGCACCTTCGCGCTGTCGCTGACCGCGGTGGCGGTGGCGGTCGTGATCGCGACCAAGGAGCTCATCCTGTGCTTTTCGGGATCGCTCATGCGGGCGTCGTCGAGCTCGTTCGCGATTGGCGACTGGATCGAGATCGCCGGCATCCGCGGCGAGGTCGTCGACCACAACCTCTTCGTCACGACCCTGCACGAGTTCGAGCCCGGGACCTTCAACTACACCGGACGCACGGCGGTGCTGCCCAACAGCCTCTTCCTCGGCCAGCCGATGCGCAACGACAGCCTGATGCGGGAGTACGCGTACCACGGCTTCTCGCTGACAGTGGACCCAGTCATCGACGTGTTTGCCGAGCGCGCCGCCATCGAGGCCATCGTGGCCCGGCACCATGCGCCGCTGCGCGAGGCGGCCACCCAGGCCAACGCGAAGATCGAGCGGCGCTTCCACGTGGACCTCATGGATGCACAGGTGCGGGTCGCGCTGCGGACAACCGAGCTCGCCAAGATCCGCATCGGCGTGACGCTGTTCTGCCCGACGCGGCTGGCCGAGTCGCTGGAGAACGACATCGGCGGCGAGGTGATGACCTATCTGCACGGGCTGGCCCGCCGCCAGCGGCAGGAGGAGGCCCCATCGCAGTCGCGGGCGGCCGTGGACCAGCGCGAAGACCGGCGCTGACCCGCGCGCGATGCGAGCGCTCGGCGTCGGTCCCCCTGCCCGTGGCTGCGACCGCTTCGCCTTGCCGGGGGTGCAGCGCGCTTCTATCCTCGGTCGCAGGCGGGCTGCGTCTGCGGCGGCGCGCACAGGAATTTCAACCTGAATCCGGCAGTCACCCGCTCGCCAGCAGCCCATTCGGAGGCTTGAACGGGCTGATGGCCGGAGCGATGCGGTCGCTGATGCAGCGCAGCAGCAGGGCCCAGCGATCGGCTTGGTCGAACTGCTCCGCAGCTTGTCGAACGTGCCGCAAGGCCGCGCCGATGTTGGCGATCATCGTCCTGAGCACCGTGGCCTTGCCGTGCAGCGGCGTCAGGTACAGCGTCGTCTGGTTGGCGTGGCTGACCGCCTTGCCCACCGCCGCCAGCTGCAGCGGGCGGCTGGTGATGGCTTCCATGCGCGCACCGGGATGCGCCGCCCGGCAGTACCAACTCCACCAGTTGTAGACGAGCGCACACGCCCGTGCCATCGTCTGGCAGCGGTTGATGTCGTGGGTCGTGAAGCCGCTCAACCCCCACTGGTTCTTCAGCTCGTCGAAGGCGTTCTCCGCATCGGCCCGGTCACGGTAGAGCTGCGCCACGGCCTCGTTCGGGTACGCCACATCCGTCACCAGCACCGCGTACTCCCACAGCTTGCCGCCGGCCTGGAACACCGCCGGCCCCAGGTCCAGCTGCAACTGCCGGCCCTCGTCGATGCGGCGCTCGCGCGCGATGCCGCCCCGCACGCGCTGGCGCACGATGACCACGCGCCGTGCGCGGCTCCAGCCGTGCAGCCTGACCTGGCCTTCGATCGCCTGGCAGCCCTGGCTGTCCGGGCGGCTCCAGTCGGTGCGGCCGAAGGCCATCGCCACCAGCCGCTTGACGCTGGCCGTCTGCCCCAGCCGCAGCACGTAGCGCTGGTCTCGCGCCTCGAGCTCCAGCAGGATGCCTTCGTTGCCGTAGCCCGAGTCGCCCCGCACGAGCGCCGGGCGACGATCGCCTGCGGGGTCCTGGACGAGTTCGTCCAGCAGCCGCCCGAGCGCGACCTTGGCGTGCCCGCTGGTGTGCTGCTTTCCCGTCGAGACCTGGACGTCGAGCACCAGGCGCAGGTTGCTCACCAAGAAGGTGTGCAGTACGTGGCTGGGCCGCTTGGGCTTGATCGGGTTGTAGCCCACCTCGGCGCCTTCCTGGCGCCCGTACAGCGGCTTGATGCTGGCGTCGATGTCCAGCACCCACGGCCGGTCCAGCGCTTCGCGCACAGAGTGCATCAGGCTGGGCCTCATCCAGGCCTGGCTGGCCGTCTCGTCGATGCGCCCCATCGCGCGGCGCAGCGCGTCCTCGCTGACGACCTTGTCCATGCCCAGCGCCTGCGCGGCCACCGCGTCGCCACGCAGCGCGGTGATGTGCGCGGAGCGCTTGTGCCCGGCCAGCAGGGCCAGCATCAGCGTGCCCAGCACGTCGCGCTTGTCCGGCGCGTTGCCGCTGCGGTACTCGAGCGGGCAGGCCGCCACCCAGCGATCGAACACGCCCGTGGCCGCCGCGTGCTCGTCCCAGCGCACGTGCATGCGCCCACCCAGCGTGTCCACCACCTGCGGCCCTGCGACCGCCGCCTCGGCCGCCACGGCCAACATGCGCTTGCGCTTGCTCTATCGCGGTAGGAACGCCCATTGCGGGACGCCCCCCGCACAGATCCGGACGTGCCCGATTCGGGCATCCGGCTCCTACCTCGGGTGCTTGACGGCAAAGCGCTGGTTCGGCCACGGATGAAGGACGCGGGGTGCAGGGAGCCACTCAGCCGCAAGCTTGTTGATGCGTTCCCGTGTCATGCTGTCACGCTGGCTGCGCGCCTTGAGGGCGCGACGCCACCGGCCCGTGACGCCAGAGTGGAAACGTCCCAGCGCGGCCGAGTTGGTGGGTACCGCGTGGTATGCGAAAAATCCCGCCACCACCCGGCCCAGCCACCGACCCTGTTCAGGGATCGGAAGGTGCATCCGGGAGCGGAGTTGATCCTTGATGTCCCGCAGCGTCGCTCGCATGCGGTCGCTCCGTGTTCTGCGCAGGAGCAGGAACGCTCCTCGCAGGGACCTGCCGCAGATGAACGTGAAGCCAAGGAACGCAAAGGTCTCCGGCCTGCCAAGACCGCGCCGCTGGCGTCGCGTCGCCGCATGGCGGCCGAACTCCAGCAGTCGCGTCTTCTCCCCATGAAGCTCGAGCCCGAACTGCTCGAACCTCATTCGCATCGCGTCCCTGAAGCGCCGTGCGTCGGCCTCGTGCTCGAAGCCGGCCACGATATCGTCCGCATAGCGCACGAAGATCACGTTGCCGGTGGCTTCGCGCCGTCGCCATTGCTGAGCCCAGAGATCGAAGACGTAGTGCAGATAGACGTTGGCCAGAAGCGGTGATGCCACCGCGCCTTGCGGGGTCCCCGTCTCACTGACGCTCCACTCCCCATCTTCCAGGACGCCCGCCTTGAGCCACTTGTGCACATGACGGAGGATGCGCTCGTCGCCGATTCGGTGCCCCAGGAAACGGACCAGCCATTCCTGGCTGAGTCCGTCGAAGAAGCTCCGGATGTCGGCGTCGAGAATCCAGTTCACCCGGGTCTCGCAGATGGCCACCGACAGCGCGTCCAATGCGTCGTGCTGCCCCCGCCCGGGCCGGAACCCGTACGACAAGCCGAGGAAGTCCTCCTCGTAGATCGCATTGAGCACCTTGACGACCGCGCGCTGGACGATCTTGTCTTCCAGCGCCGCGATCCCCAGCGGGCGACCCTTCTCGCTGCCCGGCTTCGGGATGAACCGCCGCCGAACGGGTTGCGCCCGATACGTGCCGCGGTGGACCCGAGCATGCAGCCGCTGGAGGTTGCCCTCCAGGTTCGCCTCGTGGTCCTGCCACGTCACGCCGTCCACTCCGGGCGCGGCACGGCGCTTGAGCGCCAGGAACGCATCCCTCAGCAAGTCGGTCGTCACGTGGTGCAGCAACGCGGTGAACGTCTCCTTCTTCCGCTGCCTCGCAGCGTGCCGTACACGGTCCAGCCCCGGTGACACGCTACCGCGGCTCTGTGTCCGTCGCGTGCGTGGTTGGCCCGTGTTCCCCTCGGTCCCGGCCCTTGGCTCCCCCCGCTCCGCAGCCGCCGAGGCAGCCTTGTTCGCAGGCTTCTTCGCTGCTGTGGCCGGGTCTGACTTCTCGGGTCCGTGCATCATCGGCTACGGTTCCTCGCCTTCCCGATGCGGGCCAGCCCGGTACCGCGGCTGGTCAGACCCGAGATCTCCCGGTTCCCGTGCAAGAAGCGTATGTGTGTGCCAGGTTCTCAGACCACGCCGGGCCGACCGCGCACTCGCGACATCGCGCGCAGCCGTGTGGCCTTCCGCAAGGGTGACAGCGTCGGCGCCCAGAACTAACCCAATTTCGCGGCTCGATGGCTGGCCTGCACGTTCCCGTGCCGACGCTTCGCCTGCGTCCTCGCGGATGCCGACGCTCGGCTCGGGGCCGATGTGGTTCGCTACTCCCCCATCGCAGTGGACTTGCACCACCTACTCCTTGCCGGTCTCCCGGCGCACCACCCATCGGGTGAGTCTGCCAATCCCAGCAAGCCCGCGCCAGGGCTGCCTCCGCGGGCGATCAGAGGACTTGAACTGCCGGATTTAGGGTCAGTCGTCGTCGTCATCGGACGCGTGCTGCGCCTGCGCGCCGGACGCCGGCAGCAGGCCGGCCGGGAACTGCTGCCATTGCCAGGCACCGAAGGCCAGCACGGCGGCCAGCAGCGCGGCGGCGAGGCCCACGCGGTTGCGCGTCACCAGGTCCGGGCCGGACCCGGCCACGCGGCCCGTGAGCATCGGGCGCGCCAGGTTCTGGTGCCGCCACGCGCTGGTCGCGGCGATCAGGCCGACGTGCACCAGCACCACCGCGAGCATCGCGTTGGCCAGGAACTCGTGCACCTCCCCGAGCCATTCGACGGCCCGATCGCCGCCCCACTCGGCCCACGTCGCGTAGCCACTGAGCGCGAGCGGCAGCGCGCCCAGCAGCAGCGCGGCGATCGCCACTGCCACCAACAGGGTCTGCCCCTGCCGCCAGGCCACACCGCCGGTCGCTTCCCCCGGCCTCGGCAAAGCCGTCGACATCAGCGTGCGCAGCCACGCCGGCAGGCCGCGCACGCGCCGCCACAGCGCGCCGAGCGCCACCTGGCGCGGGCCGAACAGCCCGTACGCGAGGCGGAACACCAGCAGCCCGGCCAGCGTGTAGCCCAGCGTGACGTGCAGCGCGCGCCAGCGCTCGGAGTCGCCGGTCAGCCAGGCGCCGGCGAAGCTCAGCGCGAGCAGCCAGTGGAACATGCGCGTCGGCGCGTCGACGGTACGCCGGCCGCGCGCGGCGGCGCCATCGGCGGCGGGCCGGCTGGGGGCGGCGCCGTCCAGGGTCGGATTCGGGTGCATCGTGTGTCTCCTTGAAAAATCGGGCTCAGTCGCGCCCGGCGTGCAGCAACCACGGGTCCAGGCCCGCGGGCACGCGCAGGTCGTCGTCGTCGAAGTCGCCGCGGTCGGCGCCGCGGTGGCATGCGCCGCACTGGGCCGCGCTGACCACGCCCGGGTGGCGCCAGACCGCCGCGCCGATGCCGCGGTGCTTGCGCTCGAACCAGGCCGAACGCGTGATGCGGTCCTGCGGCGGCGCGGCGCGCACGCGCCGGGTGTTGCCGGCGTTCGCCTGCAGGAAGGCGCCGATCTCGCCTGCCGTGGCTGCATCGACCGACGCATCGCTGCCGTAGTGGCGGTCCAGCCCGTCGACGATGCGCTGCCAGGACGCGGCCGGCAGCAGCGCCGGCGCATAGGCCGTGTGGCAGGCGGCGCACTCCTGGGTGTAGGCGGCCGGGACGCGGGCCGGCATCAGCGGCCGGTCGTCGGCGCGCGCCCGGGCGGCGCCGAACAGGGCCAGGGTCAGCGCCAGGGTCAGCGCGCCGGGTCCGATGCCGGGGGGTGCGCGGCGCGGACGGCGCGCAGCGCGGGGGGTGGGTGCGTGCATGGATGGGTTCCTCGGGTGGCTGTCGGCGGGCGGCGGGCACGGCGGGTTCGGGGGCGGGGCGTGGCGACCGCGGCGCCGGTCGCGGCACGCCGGCATCAGCGACGCAGGCTCGTCAGCCACGCGATCACGTCCGCCTTCTCGGCCGCGCTGCACTCGCGCCCGGCGACGTCCTTGCAGTTGCGGCGCAGCCACTTGTCCACGCGCGCCTGGTCGGTGAAGGCGCGCGGGTTGGCCGCCGGCGCCAGCGGATCGACCACCTTGCCGGTGCTGGCGTGCTTGCCGGCCGCCAGCGGCGGATTGCCGTGGCAAGTGGCGCAGGACCAGTCGCCGCCCTGCGTGCCGTTGAAGAAGGCGCGGCCGCGCACGGCGTCGCCCGGCCGGCCGGCCTCGGCGGCGAAGCGCTCGAGCTGCTGCGCCGGCGTGGTGTCGGCCGCCAGCGCCGCAGCCGACCCCAGGCCGGTCGCGATGAGCACCGCCAGGAGGTGGCGGGCGGCCGGACGCACGGCGCGTGAGACGCGTGAGAAGGGCCGGCGCATGGCCGGTGGCCGGATCGGTGTGCGCATGTCGTTCATCTGTGGCGGGGTCGGGTGGAGGCGATGGCGCCATTCTTCGAGGCCGGGCCTGAAACGCGGCTGAAGGCGGCGTTCACCGGCCGTTCAGGTCGGCGCGCGGACAATCGCGGCATGCGCTGGTTCCGCCCGCCCTCCACCCTGCCCACGCCTTGCGGGCCTGGCGCCAGGCCGTCGCGCACCAGGGCGAGCGGCCGGCTGGCGCTGCCGGTGGTGTCCATTCGGCTGGCGTCCCTGCGATTGACGTCCTTGCTGCTGGCGCTGGCACTGTCGGGCGTCCCGGTCGCGCGCGCCGACGGCCGTGACGACCACGAGCAGGCGCGCGCGGCCATGCTGGCCGGCGAGGTGCTGCCGCTGCCGGCCCTGCTGGAGCGGCTGCAGCGCAGCCACCCCGGGCAGGTGCTCGAGCTCGAGCTGGAGCGCGACGACGGCCGCTGGGTCTACGAGGTGCGGCTGCTGCAGCCCGACGGCCGGCTGCTGCGGCTGGACGTCGACGCCCGCACGGCCGAGGTGCTGCGTGCGCGCCGCAAGGGCGACGCACCGGCGCGCTGACGCGCTGCGCGACCAGCCGAGGGACCGCGCATGAGGGTGCTGCTCGTCGAAGACGATCCGGTCTTGCGGGGCCAGCTGCAGACCGGGCTGGCGGACGCCGGCTATGCGGTCGACCTGGCCGACAACGGCCGCGACGCCCAGCACCTGGGCGAGACCGAGCCCTTCGACGCCGTCGTGCTCGACCTCGGCCTGCCGCAGGTCGACGGCCTGACGGTGCTGCAGCGCTGGCGTGCCGGCGGGCGCACGATGCCGGTGCTGATCCTGACCGCGCGCGACAGCTGGCACGAGAAGGTCGCCGGCATCGACGCCGGCGCCGACGACTACCTGGCCAAGCCCTTCCACATGGAGGAACTGCTGGCGCGGCTGCGCGCGCTGATCCGCCGCGCCCAGGGGCTGGCGTCGCCGCTGCTGCACTGCGGCGCGCTGTCGCTGGACACGCGCAGCGGCCGCGTCGCCGTCGATGGGCATGCCCTCACGCTGACGGCGCACGAGTACCGCCTGCTGGCCTACCTGATGCATCACCCGGGGCGCGTGGTCTCGCGCACCGAACTGACCGAGCATCTCTACGCGCAGGACTTCGACCGCGAGTCCAACACGATCGAGGTCTTCGTCGGACGCTTGCGCAAGAAGCTGCCGCCGGGCTGCATCGAGACCGTGCGCGGCCTGGGCTACCGGCTCGCGCCGGCCGGGACCTGAGTGCCGCCCCGCGGGCGCCGCACCCGGAGAGGCGTGCCATGACCGCGATGCCGGCTGGCTGGCCCGCGTGGACGCGGTCGCTGCGCTGGCGGCTGCTGGCGGCCACGCTGGTGGCGCTGCTGGTGGCGCTGGCGCTGGCCGGTCTGCTGCTCACCGGGCTGTTTCGCGAGCATGTGCTGCGCCAGTTCGAGGCCACGCTGGTGGCGCAGCTCGACCAGGTCACCGCCAGCCTGGTCTTCGACGACCCCGCGCGCCCGGCGCTGGACCCCACGCTGCTGAGCGACCCGCGCTGGCAGCGTCCGTACGCCGGCCTGTACTGGCAGGTCGACGCCATCGACGGCGCGCGGCCGGCGCGTGGCGTGCTGCGGTCGCGCTCGCTGTGGGACACGGTGCTGGCGGTCGAGGACGACGCACTGATCGACGGCGTCGTGCACGTGCATCGCGTGGCCGGCCCGCAAGGATCGGACCTGTTGCTGGTCGAGCGCGCCGTGCGCCCCGAGGCGGCGCCGGACCGGGCGTGGCGGCTGCTGGTGGCCGGCGACCTGGCGGCCACGCAGGCGGCGGCGGCGGACTTCGGGCGCGTGCTGGCGGCGTCGCTGCTGGGTCTGGGGCTGCTGCTGGGCGGCGCGGCGCTGCTGCAGGTGCGCGTGGGGCTGGCCCCGCTGCGCGCCTTGCAAGGCGCGCTGGGCGACCTGCACCGCGGCGACCATGCCCGGCTCGACGGTCAGTTCCCCGCCGAGGTGCAGCCGCTGGTCGACGACTTCAACGCCGTGCTCGATCGCCACGGCGAGGTGGTTGCCCGGGCACGGACCCAGGCCGGCAATCTGGCGCACGCGATCAAGACACCGCTGGCGGTGCTGACGCAGGCAGCGCGGCCGGCGCGCGCCGAGGTACCCGCAGCGGCCGCCGAGACAGCGTCGCTGGCGCCGCTGGTGCGCGAGCAGGTCGCCGTGATCCAGCGCCACGTCGACTGGCACCTGGCCCGGTCACGGGCGGCGGCCACACGGGGTCTGCCGGGCGCCCGGGCGCCGGTGGCGCCCGTGGTCGAGGGTCTGGTGCGCGTGCTCGCGCGCGTGCACGCCGAACGGGGCCTGGTCTGGCGCGTCGATCCCATCGATGCCCGATGCGTCTTCGCCGGCGAGGTGCAGGACCTGCAGGAGATGCTGGGCAACCTGATGGACAACGCGTGCCGGTGGGCGCGCCGCAGCGTTCATGTGTCGGTGTTCCGCGATGGCGCGGGCGATGGCAGCCCGGCGCGCCTGGCCATCGTCGTCGAGGACGACGGTCCGGGCATCGCGCCGGCGCGCCGCGTGGAAGTCCTGGCGCGTGGGATCCGGCTCGACGAGACCGTGCCCGGCAGTGGGCTGGGGCTGGCGATCGTGCAGGACCTGGCGGCGCTGTATGGGGGCACCCTGAGCCTCGGCGCCGACGGGGACGGCCGCGTCGATGGCGGTGCTGGCGCCGACGATCGCGCCCGTGGTGGCCTGCAGGTGCGACTCTGGCTGCCGGCCGCGCAGGAATGATGGGCCTGGAGCGGGGCAGCAACGGACGTCATGGGCGTTGGCATTGCAGACCAGACGATGGGTGACCGCCGCGCACGATCCCTATATGCACGCTAATGTATATTATGTTAAATACTGGCTGTCCGCAGTGCCGCCTCGGAGCCTGATTGTCGGAACAAGCTTCCGCCGCCAACCTCGCAAGCTGACCCTGCCAACGGCTCCGAGCCGACTCTTCCAACGAGCGCCCACCCGCAAGCCCTGGGCGCCGGTCAGGCAAGAGCGATGGCATCCCGTGCCCTGGCCCTGGCTGCTGCGCACGGCGTGCCCGAACTGCGGGAACTGTTCGTGAAGCCCTGCGTCCTGCTCTACGCGTGCAGCGCCGACCGCGTCCTGCTGCTGGCCCTGAAGCACGAGCGACAACTCGTCCTTCAGGTGCCGTAGGTTCGCGTGCCGGGCGTGCGCGCCGGACTCCGGCGAGTGGCTGGGGACCGCGCGGCTTGGCGGAGGCATGACGACAGACCGGGGCACGGGGCGTGGGAACCTCCCTCCAGTAGCAACTTCAGCGCAGCGCCGCCTCGAACGCCTCCCGTCGTGCCTGGATCTCATCGATCCGACGCTCTGCGGGCGCGATCACCTCGTCGGCGAGCACCGACAACAGATGCGGAAGGTCCCGGTATCGCAGCGGCGGCAGCACCGACGCGAAGCCGCCGAGGTCGGCGAACATCGCGTAGGCGTCCTGCGAGGCGTGCAGCAGCGGCACGACCGGGACCGACGGCAGCGCCGGGACGATGGCCTTGAGCTCCTGCGGGATGCTGCGCGGGTCGGTCAGGTCGGCGACGACGAAGCGCGCCAGGTGCGCCAGCGTGCTCATGGTTTCGGTGATGTCGCGCCCGCCCGGCTTCTCGAAGTCGAACAGCATCGGCACCAGGCCGCGTTCACGCAGCGCGTCGCGCAGTGCATCCAGCACCGACTTGCGCTCGGGCGTGAAGCGGCCCAGCAGCAGCACGGCCTTGCGCCCCACGGTATCGATGACCTGCCGCAGCTTTTCGTTGTGCAGCAGCAGGTAGACGAACTGCGCGGTCTCCAGATCGTCGCAGGCGACCAGCGGCTGGCCGGGCTCGTCGGCAGTGATGCGCAGGTCCTGCTGGCGCGCTCCCGCGCTGTCCAGGTGCCAGGCCGCGACGCCGAACACACGGCTGCCGCTGAGATCGGCCTTCGACAGCCGCACGTTGACCAGTCCCGCGAGCTGCAGGTTGGCGCCGCGCAGATCGGCGCCGTCGAGGTCGCTCGCGACGATGCGGCTGCCGCTCAGGTCGATGCCGGCAGCGTGCAGACCCGCCAGGCTGGCACCGCTGAGGGTGGCCATCTGCATCGACGCGCCGTCGAGGCGCGCGCGTTCGGCGCGGGTCTCGAACCAGCGCACCTCGTCGAGCGTGCAGCCGCGCAGGTCGGCATCGGCCAGCAGCGCACGGTCGAAGACAGCGCCACGGAAGTTGCAATGGCGCAGGTCGCAGCCGCGCAGGTCGGCGTCCCAGAACAGGGCTTCGAAGAAGCCGCCGCCGCCGAACAGGCACTGGCGCAGGTCGCAGCCGACGAAGCGCGCCGAGTAGCCACAGGCCCCGCGCAGGTCGGCCGCGCCGAAGCGGGCCCCACTGAACAGGGTACGTTCGATGCGCGCGCCCGCGAGCGTGGCACCTGTCAGGTCGGCGTCGCACAGCAGGGTGTCGAGCAGGTCGGCGTCGTGCAGGTCGATGCCAGCGAGGTAGCGGCACTGCAGATCGGCGCCGCCCAGCCGGGGCCGCACTTCGGGTGCCTCGATGCGCCAACGGTTCCAGGCTTCGACGCCCTGGGCCAGGCGCGCCATGTGGTCGGGGTCCGGTCCGGAGCCGGCCTGGGCAACGCTGGGCATGCTGTGCGAAATGTACACAGGGGTCGCCTCACCCACCAGCCGGCCGGAGTCACGCCAGCTCTCGATGCCGCGGGACTGTCCCCAGCGGCCCCACAGGCCCGGACGGCCGCAGCTGCCGTCGTTCGGCCTTGCCTCCCGCACAATGCGCGGCATGACGACCGACGATGCCGCCGATGCCGCCCTGGCCGCGACGCGCGCCTGGGTCACGCATGCGGTCGTCGCGCTGAACCTGTGTCCGTTCGCGAAGGCCGTCCAGGCCAAGGGCCAGGTTCGCTACGTGCTCAGTCGGGCGACGACGCCGGCCGCATTGCGCGCCGACCTGATCGCGGAGATGAAGCGACTGGCCGCTGCCTCACCCGAGCAGATCGACACGACCCTGCTGGTGCACCCCTTCGTGCTCACCGACTTCGACGCGTTCAACGACTTTCTGGACGTGGCCGAAACGGCATTGGAGCGACTGGATCTGGACGGCGTGCTGCAGATCGCGAGCTTCCACCCGTCGTACCGCTTCGCGGGTACCGAGGCGGACGACCTGGGCAACGCCACCAACCAGTCGCCCTTCCCGACCCTGCATCTGCTGCGCGAAGCCAGCGTCGACCGCGCGGTCGCGGCCTTTCCCGAGGCCGAGTCCCTCTACGAGGCCAACATCGCGACGCTGCAGGCCCTGGGCCGCGACGGCTGGGCCGACCTGCAGCGGCGCATCCGCGCCGCGGCACCCTCACCCGCCGAAGGTCCCTCCCCGGCCTGCGGCACCCGGCCGGCAGACGACGGACGCGGCCGACCCGGCTGACGGCGGCCCGCCGACCGTGGCCGGTGGATGGCAGTCATGCGCCGCCGACGGGCGCCCCGGAAGCACCAGGGCTGCCAGCCACCGCGGCCGCGCAGGCAGTGTCGACCGGCCCGCCGTGGGGAGAAGCCTGGCGGCGCCAGGGCAGCGGTGCCGGGCTCGCCGGCTCGACCCAGTCGCCGTTGACGCGCACCCGACCGTCGCAGACCTCGATCAGCATCTCGCCGTAGCGGCCGGCCCAGACGATGCGCTGCACCCCGGGCGAGGCCAGCGGCAAGCTGGCCTGCGCCGGCACAGCACGCAACAACTCAGGGTGCAGCGGGGCGTTCATGGGGTCTGCCGACAGCGTTGCGGGTGCGGGCGTGGGGCCCGGGCCTCAGAACCAGAGCCAGATGCGGCGCAGCCAGGCCGGGGTGAGGATGGGCGTGGGGTGGTAGTGCTGGCGATGAGCATGTCGCATGGAAACCTCCGTTGTTGGGGCAACTGTATCCATGAACAGTACTGTATGCAAGTCCATGCGTCTGGCAGCATGGCGTCGTCTGCGCGGTGGCCGCTGACCGGGGGGTCTGCACCTTCGCAGGCCCTGCTCGGACAGGGCCTCTGGCGTCCCGGCGCCACGTCCGCATCCGCAGTCGCCTCTCGCTGCCGTCCGCCGGAGCGGACCGCGCCGCCCTCGCCTTGCCTAGGAACCGAGCTCGAACCGCAGCCCTGCCCTGGCCTGCAGCCGCCGCACCAGCGCCAGGCCCATCGCGGCCCCGGGCGTCCACACGCCGCCGGGCGTTGCCGTCCGGTCGACGTCGTCGAGCAGGCAGCACGCCGCTTCGGCCACCATCTTCGACGTCGATCCGTAGCCCGGGTCGCGGTCGCCCGTGACGGTGGCCTGCAGCACGCGGCCGTCGACCGTCGCGCCGCTGAACACGAGTTCGTAGCGGCCCGACTCGCGGGCGTGCGCGTCCGGGCCCTGCCCCGGCCGCGGCAGCACGCAGCGGCGCAGCAGCGCGCGCGTGGGCGCCAGGCCCAGCAGCAGGTTCTGCAGCCAGGTCGTGCGCACCAACTGGCGCGCGCGCCGCTCGCCCGCCGGGCCGTCGCCGGTCAGCTGCCGCTCGTCGTAGCGGAAGCCCGGGCCCCAGGGGTGGCCGCGCAGCGCGTTCGTGCGGTGCACGTTCTTGGTGTTGATGGGCGCCATCACGAAGGGGCCGGCCCAGGATTGCAGTTCGTCGTCGTAGACCGCGTCGTCGCCGACGGGCTGCTGCGGGCCGATGAAGCCGGGCGTGAGCGCGAACGGGTCGGCCATCGTGCGTCGCAGCGCCGGGTCCTGCGCCATGCGCTCCACGCTGGCCAGCAGGCTGGCCACGGTGCCGCCCGAGGCCGTGCCCTTCAGGACCCGCACCCGGCCCTTCACCTGCGCCAGCGGCTGGCCGAAGCGGCGCTGCGCCGCGTCCTGCAGGAACACCACGCCCAGGTCGAACGGGATGGAGTCGAAGCCGCACGAGAACACGATGCGCGCGCCGCTGCGCCTGGCCTCGGGTTCCAGCCGCGGGATCATGTCGGCCATCCACAGCGGCTCGCCGCAGAGGTCCACGTAGTCGGTACCAGCGCGCGCGCAGGCCTCGACCAGCGGCGTGCCGTGCCGCTGGTAGGGCCCGACGGTGGTGATCACGGCGCGGGCGCCGGCCACCAGGCGCTGCAGCGCGTCCGCGTCGCCGGCGTCGGCCACGTGCAGCGGCAGCGTCGCCGGGGCGCCGATGGCGCACGCCGCTGCGAGAACGAGCCCTGCCCAAGCG
>CAZQPN010000008.1:0-20307 GCA_964595215.1 uncultured Rubrivivax sp.
GTGCTCGGGCCTGGGCACGCTGCGGCGCAACCCGGACCTGAAGTGGCGCCAGTCGCCACAGGCCGTGGCCGAGCTGCAGGCCAAGCAGCACGCCATCCTGGCCAGCGCGGCGCGCCTGCTCAAGCCTGGCGGGCGCCTGGTCTACGCCACCTGCAGCCTGCTGGCGGCCGAGAACGAGGACATCGCGGCGGCCTTCGAAGCCGCGCACGGTCGCGACTTCGAGCCGCTGCCGGCGGCTGCTGCGTTGGCCGACGTCCACGTCCCGCGGGCCGAAGAACTGGTCAACGGGCCTTTCCTGCGCCTTTGGCCACATCGACACCACACCGACGGCTTCTTCGCCGCGGTGTGGCGAAAGCGCTGAAAACGCCCGTCGAGCGCCCCATGCGCGTTGATTCGCGCCGAACGGGCCCCAACTAACGGCTTGTCGGGTGGCTTTTATAGGGTGGCTGCGGTGCCGACATCGCGTGCCACGGCGGTCCAGCCGCCACTTACAATGCGAGAGTCGCCCGTGTCGGGCGGGAAGGTGCATGGATGAACGGATTGTTGACGGTGCACGACGCGGTCGTGGAATGGCTGGCGCATGGCCTGCTGCAGGCCAGCTGGTGGCAGATCGTGCTGTTCGCGCTCGTGACCACGCACATCACGATCGCGGCGGTGACGATCTTCCTGCACCGCGCCCAGGCGCACCGCGCGCTCGAGCTGGGCCCGGTGCCGTCGCATTTCTTCCGCTTCTGGCTCTGGCTGACCACCGGCATGGTGACCAAGGAATGGGTCGCCATCCACCGCAAGCACCACGCCAAGTGCGAGACCGAGGACGACCCGCACAGCCCGGTCACGCGCGGCATCAAGACTGTGCTGCTGACCGGCAGCGAGCTCTACCGCGCCGAGGCCAAGGTCCAGGAGACGCTGACCAAGTACGGCCACAACACGCCGGACGACTGGATCGAGCGCCACCTGTACAGCCGCTTCACCTGGCAGGGCGTGGGCCTGCTGCTGATCCTGGACCTGCTGCTGTTCGGCGCCGTCGGCGCCACCGTGTGGGCGGTGCAGATGGCCTGGATCCCGATCACGGCGGCCGGCATCATCAACGGCCTCGGCCATTGGTGGGGTTACCGCAATTTCGAGGCCGCCGACGCCTCGACCAACATCTCGCCGATCGGTTTCATCATCGGTGGCGAGGAACTGCACAACAACCACCACACCTACCCGACCTCGGCCAAGCTGTCGGTCAAGCCGTTCGAGTTCGACATCGGCTGGGGCTACATCCGGCTGATGGAGATGGTGGGCTGGGCCAAGGTGCGCAAGACGCCGCCAAAGCTCGCACTGGGCGAGATCAAGCCGGTGGCGGACAGCCACACGCTGGAGGCGATCATCGCCAATCGCTACGAGGTGATGGCGAACTACGCGACCGAGATGCGGCGCGCGGTGCGTGCCGAGATCGCCCACCTGAAGGCGCAGGGTGCCGAGAACAGCTCGCGCTTCAAGGAACTGGTGCTGGCCAAGACCTGGCTGCACCGCGACGCCGAGAAGATCCCCAGCCGCATCAAGCCGCACCTGGCGATGGCCGTGGGCGCCAGCCCGCAGCTGAGCAAGCTCGTGACGATGCGCGAGGAACTGCGCCAGCTTTGGACGCGCACCAACGTCTCGGCCGAGCAGGCCGTGGCCGATCTGCAGGCCTGGTGCCGTCGTGCCGAGGACAGCGGGATCGCGGCGCTGCAGGAGTTCTCGCGCAAGCTGCGCGCGGCGGCTCCGACCGGCGCCTGAGGCTGCAGCAGGCCCGCGGCCGGGCGGCTCACTCCGCCCGCCGCAGCCCGAACAGCTCGCCGAGCGCCTCGCGAAGGCGGTCCTGCGCCATCACCATCGCGCTGTGGTGCGAGGCGCCGTCGACCAGCACGAAGCGTTTGGGCCCGGTCGCCTGCTCGTAGAGCCGCCGGCCGAGCTCGGGCCGGATGACCCGGTCGTCGGTGCCGTGCAGCACCAGCAGCGGCGAGCCCACACGCCCGATGCGCGACGCGGCGTCGAAGCGCTGCGTGATCAGCGGACCGACCGGTAGCCAGCCCCACCTGAAGGTCGACACGACCTCGGGGATCGAGGTGAACGTGCCCTCGACGATCAGCCCTGTCTCGTCCGCCACGTCGCTCGCCAGCGCGACGGCGATCGGCCCGCCCAGCGAGTGGCCGAAGACGAAGCGCGGACCCGGGCCGTGCGTGCGGGCCAGCCAGTCCCAGGCCGCGCGCGCGTCCTCGTAGGCCATCTCTTCCGACGGCAGCGCCTTGGTGCTGCGGCCGAAGCCGCGGTAGTCGATGCCGAGCACGCCGAAGCCCAGGTCCTGCCAGCGCTTCATCCGGTGCGCGCTGCCGCGCACGTCGAAGCCGGCGCCGTGGAGGTAGAGCATCAAGGGCGCGTCGTGCCGCGCCGGCGCCGCCCACAGGCCGTGCAGGCGGACCGGCTCGCCGGTGACGTCGGAGCGGAAGTCGATCCAGACGTCCTGCATCGTCTCGGCCGCTGCCAGGCCGCCTCCCCAGGCGCGGTCGCTGGGACGGAAGATCCACTCGCGCTGGCGCTGGTCGAGCGTGGCGCAGCCGGCGAGCAGAGCGGCGGCCAGCGCCGCGGCACTCAGCACCCGCCAGCGCATTGGATCATCCTCATCTGCGACATCGGCCTGATGTTGGCACGACGGGAGGCCGCCCGCAGGCGCGCTACAGTCATGTCCATGCAACACATTGTCTCGTTCCCGCGCCGCGCCAGCGGTGCCGTGGCACTGGCCACCGGCGCCCTGATGGCGGTGCTGCCGCTCGTCGCGACGGCCCAGGCTGGCGCACCGATGGATTCAGCGCCGGTGCAGCGCTGCCGCACGATCGCCGAGGCCGCCGCCCGGCTCGCCTGCTACGACGCCATTGCACTGCCCGGGCTGGGCTCGCGCGCCGGCTGGGGCGCCCCGGTCGGTGCGGCACCCGCGGCTGCGCCGACGGCCCGTGCCCTGCCTGCCAGCCCGGCCGACAGCTTCGGGCTCGAGCAGCGCGACAGCCGGCTGGCGCCGGAGCGCCTGGAAAGCCGCATCTCGGGGTCCATCGAGGGTTGGGAGCCGAACACGCGCTTCACGCTGGAGAATGGCCAGGTCTGGCAGGTCGTCGACGGCAGCCGGGCCTATTACGGTCCGATGTCGCAGCCCAGGGTCATCGTGTCGCGCGGTCTGCTCGGCAGCTTCTATCTGCAGATCGACGGCGTGAACCAGATGCCGCGCGTGCGGCGCGTCCACTAGCCCGCAGCTCCCCCGGGCGCGACACCGCGCGTCGCGTCGACCGCCTCAGCGGCCGCGCAGGAACAGCGCGTCCAGCTCCTTCATCGACAGCTGGCGCCAGGTGGGCCGGCCGTGGTTGCAGGTGTCAGCGCGCTCGGTGGCCTCCATGTCGCGCAGCAGCGCGTTCATCTCCTCCAGCGTCAGCCGGCGGTTCGCGCGCACGGCGCCGTGGCAGGCCATGGTGGCCAGCAGATCGTGCTCGGCGCGCTCGATGGCACGGCTGGCGCCGTGCTCCGCGAGGTCGGCCAGCACGGCGCGTGCCAGCTCGCCGACGTCGGCGTCGGGCAGGGCGGCCGGTCGGCTGCGCACCGCGAGTGCGGCCGAAGACAGTGGGCTGATGTCGAAACCGAGGGCGTCGAGCGTGCCGGCCTCGGCCTCGGCGACCGCGATCTCGGCTGCGCTCGCCGACAGGCTGACCGGGATCAGCAGCGGCTGCGCCGGCAGGCGGCCGCCATGGCGCCGGGCCTCCTTGAGTCGCTCGTAGACGATGCGCTCGTGGGCAGCGTGCATGTCGACGATCACCAGCCCGTGACGGTTCTCCGCCAGCACGTAGGCGCCTCCGATCTGCGCGACGGCGCGGCCCAAGGGCCAGTCCGGCGCCGGCATGCCCGCAGCGGACACGCCGGCCGGCTCGGCCCCAGGCGACGTCGACATGGTCGTCGCCGATCTGGCAGCCGGATCGCCGCGCAACACGGCCCAGGTGGCGAGGGCGTCGGCGCCGCTGCGGGCAGCGGTCCACTGCGCCGGCGGCTCGCCTGCACGCCAGTGCGCCGCGGGGCCGTCCGGCGGGCGGTCGACCAGGCCCAGCGCACGCTGCGGCGCGGCGGCCCACGTCGCGGTCGTGGCCGTGCCTGCGGCGGCGATGCGGGCGTCTCCTCGTCCGCCCTGGCCTTCAGGCGCCGCGGCGGCATCCGCCAATGCACGGCTCGGCGCGAGCGCGTCGGCGACCGCGCGCTGGACGGCCTGATGCAACGCGCGGCCGTCACGGAAGCGCACCTCGATCTTGGTCGGGTGCACGTTGACGTCGACCAGCTCGGGCGCGATCTGCAGGAAGAGCACGTAGGCAGGCTGCCGGCTGCCGTGCAGCTGGTCCTCGTAGGCGGCCCGCACGGCGTGGGCGATCAGCCGGTCCCGCACGTAACGGCCGTTGACGAACAGGTACTGCTGGTCGGCCCGGCTGCGCGCCGACTCGGGCAGGCCGGCACGGCCGGTGAGTGTCAGCGGCCCGGTCGAGACCGCGACGTCGCGGCTGGCATCGGCGAAGTCGCGCCCCAGCACGTCGGCGAGCCGGGCGTCCCGCGTCGCCGGACGCCACTGCGCGGCCAACCGACCATCGTGCCAGACCGCGAAGCCGACGTCCGGCCGCGCCAGCGCGTGACGGCGCACGGCCTCGAGCGCGTGGGCGAACTCGGTCGCATCGGTCTTCAGGAACTTTCGCCGCGCCGGCGTGTTGAAGAACAGCTCCTCGACCTCGACCGTCGTGCCCCGGGCGCGTGCCGCGGGCTGCAACTCGCCGCTGCGGGCGTCGAGCCGGTGCGCGTGCGGCTCGCCGGCGGCGCGGCTGGTCAGCGTCAACCCGGCGATGCTGGCGATCGCCGCCAAGGCCTCGCCTCGGAAGCCCATGGTGACGACCCGCTCGAGGTCCTCCAGGCTGCCGATCTTGCTCGTCGCGTGGCGCTGCAGCGCCAGCGTCAGCTGCCCGGGCGGGATGCCGCTGCCATCGTCCTCGACCGAGATGCCGCGCACGCCGCCGGCCGCGAGCCGCACCGTGACCTGCGCCGCCCCGGCGTCGAGCGCGTTGTCCACCAGCTCGCGCACCACCGAGGCCGGTAGCTCGACGACCTCGCCGGCGGCGATCTGGCTGATCAGCGCGTCGGGCAGCGCGCGGATCGGCGGTCGACGCGCCACTGCGGCTGGAGGATGGGCGGTCATCGGGTCCATCGGGCGCATTGTAGGAAGCCGCCCCGGGCCGCCGCCGCGATCTGCCTCCCACAGCCAGGGCCGGAAGTCAAGCTGTCATGGCTCACAGTGCACCTGTGGTCTGTCAAGCCCCATGATCGTGGGATGAGGCGGCATACTGTGACACTTTTCCTGGAATCGATCGTGAGATGGCCTTCTTCGGCGAGCTGGTGATGCGCACCGACGACGAGCGGCGCGCGTTCGAGACCCATCCGGCGGTCATGGACGCCGTCGCCAGTGGCATGGGCGTGGAGCGCTACCGGGCGCTGCTACTCGAGCTGTACCACGTCGTGTGGCACTTCAACCCGGTGTGCGCCGCGGCCGCCAGCCGCCTGCCGGACGCGTTCGCGCCGGTGCGCTACTTCCTGTACGAGCACATGCACGAGGAGTCCGGGCACGAGGTGTGGGTGCGCAACGACCTCGAGGCGATCGGCGTGCCGTCCACGCAGACGGCGGCGCACGCACCGGCTGTGCACACGCTGGCGCTCAACGGCTACAACTACTGGGCCGCCGATCGCCGCCATCCGTGTTCGGCGCTGGGCATGCTGTACGCGCTCGAGGTCATCGCGTCCGTCTACGGCGGCCCCTTCGCCAGCGCGATCCAGGAGGCGTTGCTGCTCGACGGCGACCGCGGCGTGTCCTTCATCGGATCGCACGCCAGCATGGACACGCAGCACATGGTCGACCTGCGCAAGGTCCTCGACACGCTGGCTGACGCGGCGGCGCGCGACGCGGTGGCGGAGTCCGCCGCGGTCAACTTCCACCAGTTCACCCGCATCGTCGAGGCCCTGTGAACGCACCCGACCGGCAGATCGGACTGCCGCGGCTGCTCGGTCGGCCGTACAAGACGATCCGTCTGGAGTGGAGCTCCGACGTGCGCCTGCTGCGGGTGCGCACCTGCGTCAGGCCGATCCAGTGCTACAGCCTGACGGCGATGGCCGAGCTGCAGCAGATGCTGGCCGACATCGCCGACCAACCCGGGCTGGTGCGCCACTTCGTGATGACGTCGGATGTGCCGGGCGTCTTCAACTTCGGCGGTGACCTGGCGCTGTTCGTGCTGCTGGTTCGCGCCCGGGACGTCGACTCGCTGCGCCTGTACGGCCAGCGCTGTGTCGACCTGATCTGGTGGATGGAGAACGCCGCTCGGCTGGGCGTGCACACGACGGTGATGGTGCAGGGCGACACCCTGGGCGGCGGTTTGGAGTCGGTGCTGCCCTTTCACAAGGTGATCTTCGAGCGCAGCGCGCAGGGCGGCTTTCCCGAGGTGCTGTTCAACCTCTTCCCCGGCATGGGCGCGTGGGACTTCACCGTGCGCCGGGCCGGTTTCCAGGTCGCCAACGAGATGATCCTGTCCGGCCGTCTCTATCGCGCCGACGAACTGCAGGCGCGCGGCCTGGTCGACCTGGTCGTCGACGACGGCGCCGGCGAAGCGGCGATCGAGCACGTCGTCCGCGGCGTCGACCCCCGGCTGCGCGGCACGCTCGCGGCGCTGCAGGCCCAGCGCATGGCCAGCCCGATCCGCTACGAGTCGCTGCAGGCCATCGTCTCTCTGTGGGCCGAGGCGGCGTTGACGCTGACCGACCGAGACCTGCGCCTGATGGAGCGGCTGGCCCGCGCGCAGGCGCGCAAGGCCGGTGGTGCCGACGAGGGGGCGGTCGAGGAGATCAAGCGCATCGAGCTCGACGAGGCGCGCCGCGAGCCGGCCACTGGGCTCACCGCCTGGGGTGCATTGGCGTAGCGCGGGCGGACTGCGGCGACGGCGCGCCGAGCCGCATCAGAGCCAGACCGCCAGCAGTTCGCGCAGCTGTTCGCGCCCGTAGGGCTTGGCGAGGTGGGCGTCCATGCCGGCGGCGATCGACCGCTCGGCGTCATCCTCGAAGGCGTTGGCGGTCAGGGCGATGATCGGCACGCGCGGCAGCCGCAGGCGCGACTCGCGCTGGCGGATCGCCTGCGTGGCCGCGTAGCCGTCCATGACCGGCATCTGGATGTCCATCAGGACCAGGTCGACCGGCCGTTCCGCGAGCATCTTCAGTGCCTTGCTGCCGTCCTCGGCCTCGAGCACGTCCAACCCGAACCCGCGCAGCATCTCGGCGCCGATCATGCGATTGACGAGGTTGTCCTCGACCAGCAGTACGCTGCCGGACAGCGGTGCCACCGGCGCGATCACCGCGGTGCTGGTCAGCGGATCCAGCCCGCCCCAGCGCGAGTCGATCATCTGGTGGGTGAACGTGCCTTCGTGGGCCAGCGGCATGTCGAGCTCGAACCAGAAGCGCGATCCGCGCCCGGGCGCGCTCTCGACCTCGAGCCGGCCGCCCATGGCGTCGACGATGCGCTGGCTGATCGCCAGGCCCAGGCCGGTGCCGCCCTGGCTGCGGCCCTGCGAGCCGTCGACCTGGCGGAAGGGCTCGAACAGCGTCGACAGCGCCTCGCGCGGGATGCCGATGCCGGTGTCGCTGACCTCGAAGCGCACCCGGACCTGCTCGTGCGCGAGAGGCGCGGCACGCGCGAACAGCCGGATGCCCCCGTGCTCGGTGAACTTCACCGCATTGCCGACCAGGTTCAGCAGCACCTGCTTCAGGCGCTGGCCATCGACGACGACGCCGTCCGGCACGCTGTCGTCGATCACCAGGTCGATCTGCAGCCCGCGGCGCGCGGCGTTGGCACGGAACAGCGCCGCGGCGGCGTTCAGCACGGAGTGCAGCGACACCGGCGCGGCCGCGAGCACCAGCTTGCCCGACTCGATCTTCGCGTGGTCGAGCACGTCGTTGAGGATCTCCATCAGCGACTCACCCGACGCCGCCGCCGTGCGCACCAGGCGCCGCTGCTGGCTGTCCAGCGCCGACTCGCGCAAAAGCTCGAGCGCACCCAGCACGCCGTTCATCGGCGTGCGGATCTCGTGGCTCATCATCGCGAGGAACTGCGACTTCGCGAGGTTGGCCGCATCGGCGGCCTCCTTGGCGCGGCGCAGCGAGCCGGTGGCGGCCTCGGCCTCCAGCCCGTGGCGGATCGCGTGCTCCGCGGTGGTCCGGAACTCCGTCGTGGCGCGCCACATCGTCAACCCGAAGATGACGGCCAGCAGGGCCAGCGGAAGCGAGCGCGCGTCCGGGTGGAACAGGCAGACGCCGGCGAGCGCCCCGAGCTGCAGGCCCGCCAGCAGCATGAACGAGCGGCCGACGACCGACATGAAGAAGGCCGCCGTGGCGATCGATCCGCAGACCACGCCGATGTACAAGGCCTCGTGGGCACCGCTCAGCCCGGGAAAGATGGCGATCGTCGCGACCACCCACATCAGCCCGGCCACCACCGCGTTGAGCTCGAGCGACCGGACGATGCGGCCGAGCGTGCCGGCGTCAAGCGTCGACGCGTCGGGATGGCGGCGCCCGAGCCAGGCGCGCCAGGCCGCCACGATCAGGCCGAGCAGCACGACCACGATCGATGCCAGCGTGGCGCCGTCGGACAGGCCGAGCCAGGCCAGGATGCCGACGGCGGCCACCAGCAGGAGCACGCTGCGAGCCGCATTTCGCAGCGCCGCGCCGATCAACTCCCGCTGCAGCGCGATCTCGATCTTCGCGTCGGTCATGTGGCGCGCAGCATACTCCGGGCGATCACCGCGCGGCCCGGCTCAGGTGGCGCGCGGACGGGCCAGCGGCGGGTGGTGAGCGAAGTAGCGCCGGATGCCCGCCGCCAGCGCGTCTGCCAGCCGCTCCCGGTAGGCCTTGTCGCGCAGTTGCGCCTCCTCCTCGGGGTTGGAGATGAAGGCGGTCTCGACCAGGATGCTCGGGATGTCCGGCGCCTTCAGCACCGCGAACCCGGCTTGCTCGACCTGCGGCTTGTGCAGGCGGCCGACGCGTCCGATGTGCTGCAGCACCTGGCGGCCGACGACCAGGCTGTCCTGGATCTGCGCGTGCGTGCTCATGTCGAGCATCGCGCGCACGACCTCGCGGTCGGCGACGCCCAGGTTGACACCGCCGACGAGGTCGGCCTGGTTCTCGCGATTGGCCATCCAGCGTGCCGCCGCACTGGTCGCGCCGCGCGTGGACAGCGCGTAGACGCTGGCGCCGCGCGCCTGCGGGCGGATGAAGGCGTCGGCGTGCACCGACACGAACAGGTCGGCGCCGACGCGCCGCGCCTTGCGCACGCGCTCGTGCAGCGGCACGAAGTAGTCGCCGTCGCGTGTCAGCATCGCGCGCATGCCGGGCACGGCATTCAGGCGCCGGCGCAGCGCGAGCGCGACCGCGAGCACGACGTCCTTCTCCTTCAGCCCGGTCGGACCGATCGCGCCCGGGTCCTCGCCGCCGTGGCCGGGGTCGATCGCGACGATGACGAGACGATCGACGCGCGCGCGCTGCTCGGCCGTCAGCGGCGGCGGCGGACGCGGCGTGCGCGCAGGGGCGGCCGGGACGTCGGGGCGTGCGGCGGGCGTCGGCAGGCCCGGGCGGTCGACGCGCGCGATCAGCTCGCCCAGGGCATCCTGCACCGCCTGCGCGGCGCGTTCGTCCGCCGCTTCCTTTTCGCGGATCAGCGCCAGCAGCGGGTCGGGCGGGTCGGTCGAATAGAGGTCGAAGACGAGCCTGAAGCGGTAGGCCGCGACCGGCTCGAGCAGGAACTGCTCCGGCCGCACCGCCTGCTTCAGGTCGATCACCATGCGCACCACGCGCGGCTGGAACTGGCCGATGCGGACGGCGGCGATGTAGGGATCGTCGGCCCGGATCCGCCCGACGAGCTGGCGCAGCTCGTCGTCGATCTCGAGGCCGGCGATGTCGACCACCAGGCGCTCGGGGGCATCCATCAGGAAGTGGCTGGCCACCAGCGGTGCGTCGGACTCGATCGTCACCCGCGTGTACTCGGCCGCCGGCCACACGCGCACGCCGACGATGGCATCGGCCAGCGCCGTGCGCGGCACCGTCAGCAGCCCGACGAAGGCCGCGCCGTGCGCCGCCGCGGCGAGCCCGGCAACGCGCTGAAGCAGGCCGCGCCGGGTGTCCCCGTGCCGCGGTGCGGGCGCGGCGTCGACGTCACCTGCCGGTTCGTCGGGGCGCGTCATGCGATCAGCGCGCGGCCGCGCGGCGTCAGCGCGTCCACGGTGACGCGGCGCGCGTCGTCGTCCAGCGGCTCGATGTGCAGGCGCAGGTCGGGCGTGGGCAACTGCCCGGCCGCCTTCTCCGGCCACTCGCTGAGCTTCAGGCCCGGGCTGGCGAAGACCTCGCGCAAGCCCGCGTCGGCCCACTCGCGCGGGTCGTCGAAGCGATAGAAGTCCAAGTGGGAGATCGCGAGCGGGCCGACCCGGTGGGGCTCCAGCACGGCATAGCTCGGGCTCTTGATGCGCCCGGCGACCCCGAGCGCGCGCAGCAGGTGGCGCACGAAGGTCGTCTTGCCCGCGCCGAGCGGGCCGTGCAGCTCGATGCAGGCGTCGTGCAGGCCAGGGCGGGTCGCGAGCGCCGCGGCGAAAGCCGCACACGCGGCCTCGTCCGGCCAGTGCACGGTGCGGCTTTCTAGAATGGACGCATGCTCCGGCGTCCACTCATCGACGGCCAGCGGCTGCTCGAGCGGCTGCGGGCTTGGGCACATGAAGCCGGATTCTCCCAGATCGGGGTGGCCGACGTCGATCTGGCGTCCGCCGAGCCGGGATTGACCGCCTGGCTGGCGGCCGGGTTCCACGGCTCGATGCACTACATGGCGGCCCACGGCCTGCGCCGCGCGCGGCCGGCCGAGCTGGTGCCGGGCACGGTCCGCGTGATCACCGCCGCGATGGACTACCTGCCGCGCGACACGCCGGCGGACTGGGCGGCGCGCGAGCTCGCGCGGCTGCAGGAGCCGGGCGAGGCCGTCGTCTCGGTCTACGCCCGCGGACGCGACTACCACAAGGTGATGCGGCGGCGGCTGCAGCGCTTGGCGGATCGGCTGGCGGCCGAGGTAGGACCGTTCGGCCACCGTGTCTTCACCGACTCGGCGCCGGTGCTGGAGGTCGAGCTGGCCACGCGCAGCGGCCTGGGCTGGCGCGGCAAGCACACGCTGGCGCTGCGGCGCGACGGCGGCTCGATGGCCTTCCTCGGCGAGATCTACGTCGACCTGCCGCTGCCCGTTACCGCACCCGACAGTGCGCATTGCGGCCACTGCAGCGCCTGCCTCGACGCCTGCCCGACCGGCGCCATCGTCGCGCCCTACCGGCTCGACGCGCGGCGCTGCATCTCCTATCTGACGATCGAGCACGATGGCCCGATCCCGCCCGAATGGCGCACCGCGATCGGCAACCGCGTCTACGGCTGCGACGACTGCCAGCTGGTCTGCCCGTGGAACAAGTACGCGCGGCGCGTGGCGCTGCCCGATTTCGACGAGCGGGCTGGCCTGGGCGCCAGCTCGCTGCTGGCGCTGTGGGCCTGGACCGAGGCCGAGTTCCTGGCCCGCAGCGAGGGCAGCGCGATCCGCCGCATCGGCTGGATGCGCTGGCGCCGCAACCTCGCGGTGGCGCTGGGCAACGCCTGGCGCGAGACCGGCGACGCAGCACTGCGCGACGCGCTGGCCGGCGCGCGCGACGGCGCCGACGCGCTGGTGCGCGAGCACGTCGACTGGGCGCTCGATCAGCGCCCTTGAACGTCGGCACGCGAATCCGCTGGCGCTCCGACCGTCGCCGGCCGCGTGTCGGGCGGTGCTTCGGCCTGCCGTGTCGTCAGTCTTCGCAGGCGTCGTCCGCCGCCGCATCTGCCGCGGCCGCGGCCGCGGCACCCAGGCCATCCAGCCCGGGCCCGCCCGACGCTGACGACGGTGCGATCGCGGGCAGCAGATCGACGCGCACGAACGCGCCCGAGTCCACCAGCTGCTGCGCCATGCGGCTGTGCCGACGCGTGTCGAGTGTCGGCCCGCTCAGGGTCAGGGTGTGGTTGCCGGGGCGCATCGCGACGATGCGCAGCTGCGCGCCGCGCAGCGCGTCGTTGACTGCGCCCACCGTCGCTGCCGCCTGCAGCACGGCCGTCCATCGGGCGGGCATGGCCGCACCGTCGGGCCGCTCGGCTTCGTAGCCGTCGAGCGCCGCGGTGGCCGGCGTGCCGGCCTCGCCGCGCAGCAGCCGACCGCGCCGGGCCTCGGCCGTGGCGTCCTCGTGCCAGTGCCACTCCAGGTCGTGCGCGCGCGGGACGCGCCCGGGCGCGTGCCGCAGCGTCACCGTCGACCGCGGCACGACGCGCTCGCCAGGCGCCAGATCGCCGACTTCGATCCGCCCCTGCACGATCTCCGTTCCGGGCGGGGCCCGACGCAACTCGGCAACGGCGGCATGGCGCGCTGCGCTCGCGTTGACGAAGTGGACCCGGTACGCGCGCTCGACCCGCCCGTCTGCCAGCAGCAGCTCGCCGACGGCCTGCAGGGCCCGCGCCTCGCCCCCCTCGTGGCCGAACCTGTCGGCGGGCCCGTCCGTCGGGCCGGCCGTGGCGTCGTGGCCGCTGCGCCCGGCGGCGGCGCGGTCGCCCGGCCACGCATCGGTGCCAGGCACGCGCGACGGTGGCGCATCCGCGGCCGGCCCGTGTCCGCCGTCGCAGGCCGCCATGACGAGGGTGGCCGCGGCGACCGTCGATGCCCACAGCGGGCGCATGCATCGGCTCCTCATCGCAACGCCGGGGCGCCAGCTCCCGCAGGCGGCGACGACGGTGTGGCCATGACCGGCAACGCCGGCACCGCGTGGCCGGCACTGCCGACCGCGATCGCCGTTTGCGCCGGATCGGCCGGCCGCGGGCCGCCGATCGCGAGCGAGGCCACCATGAAGCCGCTGGCGGCGATCCACGCACCGACGACCCGCACCGCCACCGGCCGCCAGCCCGCCTGCGCGCGGTGCGTGTCCGGCGCGAGCGCCTCGGCGAGCCACAGGCCCGCAGCCAACAGCAGGACCGCGCCGAGCGCATTGCCGGCCAGCGCGAGGGTGATCGACAATGCGTCGGCCGCTGGCGGCACCGAGTCCAGGCCGATGCCCAGCCCGATCGCGATTGCCAGAGTGCCGGCCACGAGGACCGGCAGGCGCCGGTCGGCGGCCACCAGCGCGCCGACCAGGGTCGCGGTCAGCAGCAGTGGCAGCTCCAGCGCGAGCGCCGGGCCGACGACCTGCGCCGTCAGCCCGCCCGTGATCGCGGCCATGAAGGCGATGACGGCGACGCGGCCGACGGCCCGCGGCTGGCGACCGAGCAGCAGGCCGAGTCCGAGCAGCGCGGCCAGGTGCGCCGGCACGACGGCCGGGTGCAGCATCCCGTTGTAGAAGCCGCTCAGCCCGTCGATCGGGCTGTGGGCGTAGGCCGGCACCGGCCAGCCGGCGCCGGCGAGCCAGGTGGCGCGCCGCGGCAGCCGCGGGAGGACCGGTGGCCTGGCCAGCGTGCCGCAGCCCCACGGGGCACGGCCCATCCAGGTCCGCGCCGGGGCGCTCACAGCAACCGGACCAGCAAACCCACCCCGGCCAGCGCGATGACCGCCCCGCCGGCCCGCACCGCCAGCCGCCCCTGCGGCCAGCGCAGCAGCAGGCCGAAGGCGATGCCGACGGCATGCAGTGCGCCGGTGGACAGCACGAAGCCGGCGCTGTAGGCCAGCGGGTTGGCGGCCGCCGGCAACTCGGTGCCGTGCGCGTGGCCGTGGAAGACCGCGAAGGCGCCGACGATCAGCGCCGCCACCCAGATCGGCGGCCGCACCGCGAACAGCACCATCGCCCCGAGCACCAGCGCCGAGGCGGCGATGCCCGTCTCGACCAGCGGGACCGGCACGCCCAGCACGCCGAGCGCCCCTCCGACGGCCATCACCATCGGGAACACGACCGGCAGCAGCCACAGCGCCGGCGCGCCGAGGAAGGCGCCCCACAGCCCGACGGCCACCATCGCCAGCACGTGGTCGAAGCCGAGGATGGGATGCATCACGCCGCTGGCGAAGCCCCCGGCCAGGCCGGCGGTCTCGTGCGCCTGGACGGCGGCGGCGGTGGCGGTGAGCGCGGCGGCGGCGAGCAGGCGCGGCAAGGCGGTCATGGTCGGGTTCTCCGTTTCGGAAGGGGGCGTCGAGCGGGTCGGGCTGCGCGGGTCGGTCAGCCGACGATGGCGGCGATGCGCAGCCACGACCAGTAGGCCGCCAGGCTGCCGATCGCGTACAGCACCGGGCGCACCAGGGTCTGGGCCGAGCTCAGCAGCCGCCGCGCCAGGTGCATCAGCAGGAAGGCCGCGGCCACCGTCAGCAGCTGCCCGACCTCGACGCCGAGGTTGAAGGTCAGCAGCGCCAGCAGCAGGTGGTTCTGCGGCAGGCCGATGGCCTCCAGCGCGCCGGCGAAGCCCAGGCCGTGCACCAGCCCGAAGCCGAACGCGACGACCGCCGGCAGCCGGCGCGTCAGCGAGTCGTCGCGCCGCAGCGCCTCCGCCGCCATCAGCACGATGGACATCGCGATCGCGGCCTCCACCGGTGGCGCGCGCAGCGTCAGCCAGCCGAGCGCGCTGAGGATCAGCGTCAGGCTGTGCGCAGCGGTGAAGGCGGTGACCGTCCACAGCAGCCGCCGGTTGAAGCCGACCAGGAACAGCAGGCAGATCACGAACAGCAGGTGGTCCAGGCCGTTGAGGATGTGCTCCACGCCCAGCAGGCCGTAGGCCCAGGCGATCTCGCCGGCGCCGCGCCGGTCGTCCGCGGCGCCATACAGCCGGACACGGGGCTGCCCCTCGGTGATGGTGTAGACGCGCGTCTGACCGTCCAGCCAGGTCACGCGCAGCATCGCGGCCGAGTAGCTGTCACCGACGCCTTGCATCGCCACCGTGCCGCTGAGGCCTTGCGCACAGCGCAGCCGGTCGCCAGCCGCCTGGCAACCGGACGGCCAGACCGGTTGCAGCTCCTCCTCGGGCTGGCGGCCCAGGCCGCTGCCCGCCCAGCCGACGAGGAACTCACCCGGCGCGAGCTCGCGCAGCCGCATCTCGGCCATCGTCAGCTCGTGCGCCGCCGCCAGCCCGGGCAGCACGAGCGCCAGCGCGGCGAGCAGCCCGCCGAGGCGGCGCAGGGCCGAGCCGGCCCATGCCCACGCCCCTGTCCCCGCGAGTGCGCGCCTCATGGCCGGTCCTGCGACGCCACGCGCAGGGTGTATTTCACGGCCAGCGAACGCACGGCCTCTGTGCGCAGCTCGGCCATGCGCTGGTCGCGCCAGTCCTGCGCGACACGCTCGCGGATGGCCTCGAAGTCGGCCGGCGTGCCTTCGGCGCGCGCCTCGACGAGCACGGCACGCGGGCCGTCGTTGCTGTCGACGACCTGCCAGCGCTGCAGCGGCAGCGTCGCCAGCCGGTCGGTGAACGCGCCGCCGAAGCCCTCGCGGATCGAGCCGACCGGGCGCCCGCGGAAGATGCGCAGGCCGCTGCGCTCGGTGTCGGCCGCACCGGCGGCGAGGGCGTCGACGAAGGCGGCGACAGCCGCCCGGTCCGGCCGGCCCTCGATCACGGCCTCGAGGAAGTCGATGCGTGGCGGGTCGTCGTAGCGCGCGCGGTGTTGTTCGAACCACGTCCGCAGCGCCGCGTCGTCGACCGCCGGCGGCTGCAGGTTGGCCTGCACGACGTTGAGCGCCTTGAAGATCACGCGCTCGCGGATCGCGCTGTCGCCGCGGTCCAGGCCCAGCGCCAGCCCCTCGCGGTAGAGCAGCTCGTTGTCGAACCAGCGCTGGCGCAGCGCCTGCCACTCGGCGTCGGTCGGGGCGCGGCCGCGCTCGTCCTCGAACATCTGGCGCAGGCCGGCGTCCTCGGCGGTGGTCAGCGTGATGAGGCGCGTGTCGTCGCTGCGCGAGGCGGTCACCGCATCGATGGCGAAGATCAGCGCGCCGACGATCAGGAAGTGCACGAGCGGCTCGCGCAGCCAGGCCGCGCGGTGGCTCGTGCCGGGCGGGCGTGCCGGAGGTGTGGGTGAGGATTCGGTGGGCGTCATCGGTCGGTGGCGTGGTGAGGCGCAGGGTCGTGTGGCGTCGGTCGTCGCGGCGGGCGCGGCTAAAGGGCCGCGCCGAGGTGCTGCAGCGCCTCGGCGGCCTCGGGGCGGTCGGGCTGCACGCGGCGCATGTCGGCGAGCAGCGCGCGCGCCGCCGCCGGGTCGTCGCGCCGCAGCGCCAGCGCCATGCGCAGCAGGGGGTCGTAGGCAGGACGGAAGTCGGGGCTCAGGCGCAGCGTCGCCAGCAGCGGCTCGCGCACCTGGCCCAGCATCGCGTGCAGGCCGGGCGCCGGGCGCACCGTCATGCCGGCCACCAGGTAATGGTTCCGCGCCGCCCAGTAGGCGGCCACACGCGCCTGCCAGCGCCGCGCGGCGTCGTCAGCCGGCGGGCCGAAGACTGCCGCCGGGTCGGCCTGCAGGGTCTCGACGAGGGCGCGCAGCCGCTGGCGTGGCCCGCCGGCGGCGCCAGCGGCCGCCGCATCCGCGGCGTCGACACCGCGCGACAGGTCGGGCGTCATGCCGGCGATGTCGCGCAGGCGCGGCGCGCGATAGCTCACGACCGGGCGGTCGTCGCGATTCGCCGGCGCCGCACCGGCCAGCCGACGCAGCGCCGGCGCATCCGCCAGCACGCTGCCCGGCACCGCCCAGGCGTCGTCGAGCTGCAGCCCGTCGATCGCCGGTGCGGCAGCGGCCAGTCGCGCCGGCAGGGCCTGCGGCGCCCAGGCCGCGGCGCCGCGCCTGCCGACCAGTCCGACCACCGGCGTGTCCAGGCTGTTCGTCGCCAGCACCGCCACCGCGTCGGGGTAGACCTGCAGGAAGGCGGCGACGATGCTGCGCAGGCTGTCCAGGTCGAGCTGGTGCAGCGGCAGCCATTGGCAGAACAGGCCGCCGTCGGCCAGCCGCCCGCGCACGGCCGCGAAGTGCTCGACGGTGAAGAGCGCGCCGGCGCCGCTGCGCGCCGGATGGAACAGGTCGGCGACGACGACGTCGTGCTGGGCCTTGCTGGCCCGGACGTGGCGCCGGGCGTCGGCGACCTGCACGCGCGGCGCGCCGGCGCTGCCCGGCCGCGCCAGGGCCGGCACGAACAGCGGTGCCGCCGCCACCACCTCGGGCAACAGCTCCACCGCCTGCACGTCCAGTGTCGGGTCGAGCGCGGCCGCCGACGCCGTCACGCCGGTGCCCAGGCCGAGGAAGAGCACGCGACGCGGCGCGGGGTGCATCAGCAGCGGGATCCAGGCCTGGCGCGCGTCGGCCACGCGGGTCGCGCTGCTGCCCTCCTGCTCGCGGTTGTTGATGTGCAGTCGCCGCACGCCGTCGGCGTCCTCGGTCACGCTGACGGCGCCCAGCACGCCGTCGGCGTGGCTGAGCACGCGTCCACCAGCAGGCACGGCGACCAGGCTCAGGCTCGGGCCGGCCACCAGCATGGCCGCCGCCCCGGTGGCCGTCACCCAGGCCGTGGCCCTGCGCCAGGCGCCGGCAGGCATCAGCGCCAGGTAGCCGAACGCGACGCCGGCCAGCAGCGTGCCGGCGCCGACCAGCGGCAGCAGCAGGACGCCGGCCAGCGGTGCGGCCAGCGTCGCGCCCAGGGTGTTGGCGGCGAGCGCTTCGCCGAAGCTCCAGCCGGCGTCGCGCGCCTCCACCGCGAGCTGGGAGAACAGCGCGCCCATGGCCACGGTCGGCAGCGCGAAGGCCAGCAAGGCCAGGCCGGCCTCGGCCGCGAGCGCGGCGCCGAAGCCGGCCCCGGGCACGCCGCCCAGGCCCGTCTTCAGCGCGGGTGCGGCCGTCAGCACCAGGACCGCCGCCAGCACGCTGGCCACCGCCGCGGCCACCAGCATGGCCCGGCAGCGATGGGTGTCGCGCCGCCGGGCCAGCCAGCGCTGGAACAGCGCAGCGCCGAGCGCGGTGCCGAGCAGGTAGACCGCCAGCAGCATCGCGTAGGTGTAGACGGTGTTTTCCGCCACCTGGCTCAGCACGCGCACGATCAGCAACTCGACGGCGATGCCCAGCAGGCCGCCGACGCCGAGCCGCCACAGGGCAGCGGGCGCGCGGGCCACAGGCGGCCGAGGGCCGGACGGCCGCCCGGGCACAGGGGCCGCTGCCGTGCCGCCGGGCGGGCCCAGCCAGCGCCACGCGACCGCGGCGCACGCCAGGTTCAACCCTGCCGCGAGCAGCGCCGTGCCGCTCAGCCCCAGTCCGGGCGCGAGCCAGAACGCCGCCGCCAGGGTGCCCGCGACCGCCCCCAGCGTGTTGGCGGCGTACAGCCCGCCGATCGCATAGCCCGCGTCGCGCAGGCGGCCGAGCACGCGTTCCATCGCCGGCAGCGTGGCGCCCATCGCGGCGGTGGCCGGCAGCAGCAGCAGCAGCGGTCCGGTGAAAGCCAGCGCCCAGTGGCGCAGCGCGCCCGGCTCGGCCCCGATCCATGTCGTCAAGGCGGCGCCGGCGTGCGGCAGCAGCCACACCAGGGCGACGGCCCAGGCGGCGATCGCCAACTCGAGCGCCGCCACCCAGCGGCCGGGCCGGGCGCTGCGCGCGATGCGCGGCCCGAGGGCCCAGGCGCCAAGCGCCAGGCCGCCGAAGAAGGCGGCGACGACGGCCAGCACCGCGGCGACGTCGTGGCCGAGCCAGGTGCCGAGCTGCTGCGTCCAGACGATCTGGTAGCTCAGGCCGGCGAACCCCGACAGCAGCATCAGCGTCGCGGGCAGCGGCCAGCCGCGCGTCGTGGTGGCGCTTGCCGGGCAGAGTGTGGTCGGGTGGGTCAACGTGGATGCAGCGCGAGGGAGTGGGGCCGCCCGCTCGCAGGCCAGGCGGCTCGAAGAAGGGCGAACGCCGGCACATGGCCGGCAGCGCAGGAAGCCCCGCCGCGGGCCAGGCCCGCGGCGGGTGACGTCACGCCATCACCGTCCCCGGGCGTAGCGGCGGTCGTCGCCCTGGCGGCGGTCCGCCTTCACGCCGGCGACCTCGGTCGAGCCCTTGACCTCGACGTAGACCGGGTTCGAGTAGAACCACAGGTCGGTCCAGGCCTCGACGTCGAAGTTCAGCGCCAGGCGACCCGTGCTGTCGCGCAGGTGCGTGGCGCACTCCACGATGGTCGGCGCCTGGGCGGCGTCGGCGCAGCGCGGGTCGGTCGGCGTCACCGTGACGTTGCTGGCGAGAAGGTCGAGCAGCGGGTTGCCCTTGTCGTCGGTCTCATAGGGCACCGCCGGTGGCATGTTGGTGCCGCGCAGGCGAAGGTACTGCGAGTCCTGGACGCCGTTGATGCGGTAGAACATGCGCTTCCAGCCGCCGGGCAGCGCGGTCCAGTTCTCGGCGCTCCACGTGGCCTTGACCGTCGTGCTGGGATTGACGGCGTTGGGGCTGTCCTCGACGCCGCCGACGCCGCCCGGTGCCGCGCCGGCGTAGCGCGGGCTGTCGGGCGACACGTAGCCGGTCACCAGGCCGCCGATCAGGTCGACGTGGTGCAGCACCGGCTGGTTGAGCGGCACGTCGATGCCGATCTGCGCCAGCGACGGGTTGGGGAAGCCGTAGGGCGCGAGGTTCTTGCCCTCGGGGTCGCGCAGGACGACCATCACCAGCAGGTCCTGGCCGGGCTTCACGACGAGCTTCTCGCCCTGCTGGGCGCAGTTCTCGTTGTCGAAGCCGGTGCCCGCGGCCGCGGCGGCGGCGACCTGGTTCTCGTGCGGCCAGGCGCCGCGCTTCTTGTCCGACTTGCCCTCCACCTTGCACACGACGTAGCTCAAGCGGTCGATCAGGTCGCCGTTGACGTAGTAGGCGTTGCCCGAGCGCATGCCGTCGACGACGTCGGCCGGCGTGATGGCCTTGCCACCGGTACGCGCGATGACGTAGGTCTTGTTGAACTCGCCCGGGTACTGGTCGTTCGTCGAGCGCGGGTCGTCGGGGCCGAAGCCGCCGCGGTTGTGGTAGTCGGAGTTGTTGAAGATCCACCAGTTGCGGCCCTCACCGAGCAGCGTGTCCCAGACGCCGCCGACCTTGGCCATGTAGTAGCCCGCGCCGCCGAAGGTGCCGCCGCCGGGAGACCCCGAGCGATAGCTGCGCGACGCATTGGCCTGGTGGCCCGGCCCGCCCTCCATGCCGAAAGCCACCGTCGGCCCGGCGTTGTTGAAGTTGCGGAAGTGCTCGATGTTGTAGCC
>CAZQPN010000009.1:0-19328 GCA_964595215.1 uncultured Rubrivivax sp.
CAAGAAACTGACGCGCTAGGAGGCCTGAGAAGCGCGCCGCTGGCCGGCGGACGGTCCTCGGCGCCCGCCACGCGGGGGCGACGGGCCCGGCGCGGGCCGCCCACCACGCGGGCCGCGTCACGGCGAGCGCCCGGAAGGCGAGGGACGCGGTGGCCGCGACGGGGGTGATCGTCAGCGCCCGCCGCGCCGCGACGAGGCGACGCGCAAGACCGCGCCCGGCCCGGTCGACGCGCGTGCCGACAGGCGACCCGACAGGGGCACTGGCGGCGGCGCTGTGGTCCCCGCCGGACCGGTCGACGAGGCGCAGCGCCAGCGGGCCCTGCTGCTTCGCACGTGGGAAAGCAGCCCGCTGACGAAGGCGAACTTCTGCACCCTCAAGCGCATGAGCGAGGCCGAGTTCGACGCCCAGATCGCGCAGGCGCAGACCGAGCGCGCATCCCGGCGCTGAGCACGCCTTGACGCGTCGGCGCGGCCGATCGCGCGCCGGCGGCGTCTCGCCCAGGGGCGGCGCCGGCCGGTGGCGCGTGTCAGCGCCCGAGGTCCTTGGCCGTCACCCCGGCGATGCCCCAGTTCTGCTTGGGCATGTCGTGGATCCAGACGCGGATGGTCTCCTTCGGCGCGCCGACGGCCTCCTGCAGCGCCTGCGTGACTTTCTCGATCACGGCACGCTTCTGGTCCTCGGTGCGGCCTTCGAGCATGTAGATCTGGGCGAACGGCATTCGGTGTCTCCTCGCGACGGGTCGTCGTGTGGTGTGGGGGTCAGGCGAATCGCAAGGAGACGCTGCCGAGGTCCTGGATGCGCAGCGTGACGTGGTCGCCGGGTTCGACGGCCACCGCCTCTGTGACGCCACCGGAAAGGATCATCGTGCCGGCGGGAATGCTCTGGCCGCGCCGGCCGAGGTGGTTGGCTAGCATCGCCACCGCCGCCGCCGGGTGGCCGAGCACGGCAGCGCCGGCGCCGATGGAAACGACCTGGCCATTCTTCTCCATCACCACGCCCAGCGTGCGCAGGTCGACCTCGTCGGGCTTCATCGCACGTCCGCCGACGACGAAGCGCGCAGCCGAGGTGTTGTCGGCGATCACGCTCTTTAGGTCGAACTTGAAGTCGCGGTAGCGGCTGTCGATGACCTCGATGCCGGGCAGCACGAAGTCGGTGGCGGCCAGCACGGCGGCGATGTGGCAGCCGGGCCCCTTCAGTTCACGCCTGAGCACGAAGGCGATCTCGGGCTCGACCTTGGGGTGGATGAGCTGCCGGGTGTCGACCTCGGCGCCTTCGGGCACGCTGAACTCGTCGACGAGGAAGCCGAACACCGGCTCGGTGACGCCCATCTGCTTCATCTTGGCGTGCGAGGTCAGACCGCACTTCAGCCCGGCCGGCCTGGCGCCGCGCGCCAGCTTGGCGGCCAGGATCGCGTCCTGGATCGCGTAGGCGTCGTCCCAGTCCATACCGAGGTGTTCGTCGGTGATCTTCAGCGTGTCGCGCGCCTCGAGCTGGCAGCGCTCGAGGTGTTCCGCCAGTCCGGCGATCGTGGTCTTGTCCAGGGCCATGGCGCGTCTCCTCAGGCGGCCTTGGCGGGCATCAGCCCGCGCGCCTTGGCCATCGTCAGCGCGGTGTCCTCGATCATGTCCTCCTGGCCGCCGACCATGCCGCGCCGGCCGAGTTCGACGAGCAGGTCGCGCGCCGGGATGCCGTACTTCTTCTCCGCCCGCTTGGCGAACAGCAGGAAGCTGCCGTACACACCCGCGTAGCCGAGCGTCAGCGAGTCGCGGTCGACGCGGATCGGGAAGTCCATGATCGGCACCACCAGGTCCTCGGCGACGTCCTGTATCTTCCAGACGTCGACGCCGGTCTCGATGCACATGCGGTCGCACACCGCCACCAGCACCTCCATTGGCGTGTTGCCGGCACCGGCGCCGAGGCCGGCGGCCGCCGCGTCGATGCGGTTGGCGCCTGCGGCGATCGCCGCGATCGAGTTCGCCACCCCCATCGCCAGGTTGTGGTGGCCGTGGAACCCGAGCTCGGTCTCGGGCTTGAGCGCCGCGCGCACCGCGGTGATCCGAGCGGTGACGACGTCGGGAAGACTGGGGCCGGCCGAGTCGGTGACGTAGATGCAGTTGGCGCCGTAGCCTTCCATCAGCCTGGCCTGCTGCACCAGCCCCTCGGGGCTGTTCATGTGCGCCATCATCAGGAAGCCGACGGTGTCCATCTCCAGCTTGCGCGCCAGCGTGATGTGCTGCTCGGCGACGTCGGCCTCGGTGCAGTGGGTGGCGACACGGATGGTGTGCACGCCCAGGCCGTGCGCCATGCGCAGGTGGTCGACGGTGCCGATGCCCGGCAGCAGCAGTGCCGAGACCTTGCTCGTCCTCATCAGCGGGATGACCGTCGACAGGTATTCCTCGTCGGTGTGCGCCGGGAAGCCGTAGTTGACCGAGCTGCCGCCCAGCCCGTCACCGTGCGTGACCTCGATCAGCGGCATGCCGGCGGCGTCCAGCCCCTGCGCGATCGTCTTCATCTGCTCCAGCGTCATCTGGTGGCGCTTGGGATGCATGCCGTCCCGCAGTGTCATGTCGTGCAGCGTGATCCGGCGGCCCTTCAGTGTGCTCATGTGTCTTCTCCGCAATCGGTGTCGTGCGTTCAGGCGGCAGCCCGCTCGGCCACCACGGGCTCGAGCTTGAGCGAGCCGGCGAGGATCTCCTCGGCGAACATCTCGGCGGTGCGCGCGGCGGCGGCGGTCATGATGTCGAGGTTGCCGGCGTACTTGGGCAGGTAGTCCCCGAGGCCCTCGACCTCGAGGTAGATCGAGACGCGGTCGCCGTCGATCACGGGGCCGTTGACGATGCGGTAGCCGGGCACGTACTTCTGCACCTCGGCCAGCATCGCGTGCACAGAGGCCTCGATCTCGGCCGCATTCGGCGTGCCGTCGACCAGGCAGTGCACGGTGTCGCGCATGATCAGCGGCGGCTCGGCCGGGTTGATGACGATGATCGCCTTGCCCTGCCGGGCGCCGCCCACCTTGGCGACCGCGCCGGCGGTGGTGCGGGTGAACTCGTCGATGTTCTTGCGCGTACCGGGGCCGGCCGACTTGCTGGAGACGGTGGCGACGATCTCGGCGTAGCGCACCGGCTGCACGCGGCTGACGGCGTAGACCATCGGGATCGTCGCCTGCCCGCCGCAGGTGACCATGTTGACGTTCATCTCCCGCTTGCCGACGTGCTCGCGCAGGTTCACGGGCGGCACGCAGTAGGGGCCGATGGCCGCCGGCGTGAGGTCGATCATCATCGCGCCCTCGGCGTTGACCTTGCGCGAGTTCTCGGCGTGCACGTAGGCGCTGGTGGCGTCGAACACGATCTGCACGCCGTCGGCCTTGATGTGAGGCACCAGGCCATCGACGCCGTCGGCGGTGGTCCTGATGCCCATCTCGCGGGCGCGCCTGAGGCCGTCGGAATCGGGGTCGATGCCGACCATCCACACCGGTTCCAGCACCGGGCTGCGCTGCAGCTTGGCCAGCAGATCGGTCCCGATGTTGCCGGGGCCGATGAGGGCGCACTTGACTTTCTTCATCACGATTTCCTCGAGGTCAGACGAAACGAACCGAGCAGCCGCCGATGCCGCCGATCGTCACGCGCAGGTTGTCGCCGGCCTTGACGGGCACCATCGCACCGAGTGCGCCCGACAGCACCACCTCGCCGGCCTTCAGCGGAATGCCCAGCCGGCCCAGGGTGTTGGCGAGCCACGCCATCGCGGTCAGCGGCGAGCCCATCGTGGCTGCGCCGGCGCCTGTGACGACGACCTCGCCGTTCTTCTCCAGCACCATGCCGCAGGTCTGCAGGTCGACGCGCTTCGGGTCGACGACGCGGTCGCCCAGCACGAAGGCGCCGCATGACGCGTTGTCCGCCACCGTGTCCTGGATCTTTATCCTCCAGTCGCGGATGCGGCTGTCGACGATCTCGAAGCAGACCATCACGCCTTCGGTGGCGGCCAGCACGTCGGCAGCGCTGACGCCCGGGCCCATCAGGTCGCGCTTGAGCAGGAAGGCGATCTCGCCCTCGGCCTTGGGCTGGATCAGCGTCGCGGCCTCGATCGCCTCACCCTCGTTGTAGACCATGGCGTCGGTCAGCATGCCGAAGTCGGGCTGGCGCACGCCGAGCATGTTCATCACCGCCTGGCTGGTGACGCCGATCTTCTTGCCGATGATGACTTCACCGGCCTCGACGCGGCGCGCGTTCAGGCGCTGCTGGATGCGGTAGGCCTCTTCGACGGTGATGTCGGCGTGGCGGTTCGTCAGCGGCTCGACGACCTGGCGGTCGGCAAGGGCAGCGTAGAGCTCGTCGCCGAGCGAGGTGATGAGAGCGGTGTTCATCGTGCGGTGGCCTCGTGGGGCGCCAGGGGCAGGGGTTCGTCGGCGCCGGCCTCGGCGAGGAAATCGGCGACCAGCCGGGCGAAGCGTGCGGCGTGCTCGATCTGCGTCCAGTGCCCGCACTGGCCGAAGACGTGCAACTGCGCGCGCGGGATCCAGCTCGCCAGCGTGAGCGAGTTGGATAGCGGAATCACCTGGTCCTCGCGGCCGTGGATCACCAGCGTCTGGTGTGGCAGAGCGCGGATCGCAGCCTCGGGGCTGGCCATCGCGTCGACCCAGCGCTGGCGCGGCGCAGGGAACATCGCGCCGAAGGACTCCTGGAAGCCGGGGCGAATGCTGGCCTCGTAGCGCAGCTGCGCCAGCTCATCGGTGACCAGCGCGCGGCTGTAGGCGAAGATGTCGAGCAGCTTGCGCATCGTCTCGAACGACGGCGTGTAGCCCCACACCGCGTCCAGCCCTGGCGTGATCGGGAAGGGCACGCCGACGCTGCCCATCAGCACCAGCCGGCGCACGCGCTCGGGATGGCGCGTGGCCAGCGCGAGCGCCAGCGCGCCGCCGAAGCTGTTACCGACCAGGTCGACGCGCGGCAGGTCGAGCGCGTCCATCAGGTCCAGTGTCTGCCGGACCCAGGTGTCCATCGTGTAGGCGATGTCGGTCGGGCGCTCGGTGAACCCGAAGCCGACCATGTCCGGCGCGATGACGCGCCGCTGCTCGGCCAGCACCGGCAGCACGAGCCGCCAGTTGGCCCAGGCGCTCACGCCGGGACCGGAGCCGTGGATGAACAGCACCGGATCACCGGTCCCGGCGTCGAGCGCGTTGGTCTCGAACCCGCCCGTGCGGATGCGGCGGCCGACTTCGGCGTTTGGGGCAGTCATGGCGCAGTCGATCGGTTCAGGATGGCGCAACGATAGGCGGCGCTGTCGATACTGTCCAATACTGGTTCGGATAATATAAATACCTTTAAGGTATTGATGCCGGAGGCTACAGCGTTGGCGTCTCGCCCTCGGTGCCGTCAGAGCTTGACCATCACGTTGCGCAACTCGGTGTAGAACTCCAACGAGTGCACGCCGCCCTCGCGGCCGATGCCCGATCCCTTGGCGCCGCCGAAGGCGGTGCGCAGGTCGCGCAGAAACCAGCTGTTGATCCAGCACAGCCCGACCTCGATCTCGCGCGCCATGCGGTGCGCGGTGGACAGGTCCTGCGTCCACACCGACGTCGCCAGCCCGTAGTCGGTGTCGTTGGCCAGCGCAGTCGCCTCCTCGGCGGTGTCGAACGGGGCGATGTGGCAGCACGGGCCGAAGATCTCCTCGCGGATCACGGCCGAGCTCTCCGGCAGGCCGGTCCAGATCGTCGGCTGTACCCAGTAGCCCTCGGCGGCGTCGCCGGTCATCTGCGGCGCGCCGCCGCCGGTGACGACGGTCGCGCCTTCGGCGCGCGCCTTGTCGAAGTAGGACAGCACCTTGCGCCGGTGCTCGGCCGAGATCAGCGGGCCCATCCCGACGCCCGGCTCCTGCGGCATGCCCATCTTGAGTTTCTCGGCGCTCGCCTTGAGCGCAGCGACGAACCTGTCGAAGATCGGCCGCTGCACGTAGACGCGCTCGGTGCCCAGGCAGACCTGGCCGCAGTTCTCGAAGCTGCTGCGCGTGATGCCGGCCACCGCCTTGTCGAAGTCGGCGTCGGCGAAGACGATGCCGGCGTTCTTGCCGCCGAGCTCGAAGCTGACCGGCCGCACGCCCTTGGCGGCGGCGGCCATGATGGCCTCGCCGGTGCGCGTCTCGCCGGTGAAGGTGATGCCGCTGACACCGGGGTGGCGGGTCAGGTACTCGCCGGCCGAGTCCGGGCCGAAGCCATGCACGACGTTGTAGACGCCCTTGGGCATGCCGACCTTGTTCATCACCTCGCCGAGCAGCGTCGCGGTGGCCGGCGTCTCCTCCGACGGCTTGACGACGACCGTGTTGCCGCAGGCCAGTGCCGGGCCGACCTTCCACGTCATCAGCAGCAGCGGCAGGTTCCACGGGCAGACCACGGCGACCACACCGAGCGGCGAGCGCACCGCGTAACTCAGCGCCGTGCCGCCGTCGGGCGTGGCCATCTCGAAGCTCTCGGTCGGCACGTTCTTGATGATGTCGGCGAAGACCTTGAAGTTGGCTGCGCCGCGCGGGATGTCGATGTGCGACGCCAGCGACAGCGGCTTGCCGGTGTCGGCCACCTCGGCCGCGAGGAAGTCGTCGAACCGGCGGTTGATCTCGTCGACCACGGCGTAGAGCATCTCGACGCGCTTGACGACGCTCATGCGGCCCCAGTCGCCCTTCAGCGCCGCGCGCGCGGCACGGACGGCGGCGTCGACCTCGTCCGCGCCGGCCTCGTGCACCGGGCCGATCACGCGACCGGTGGCCGGATTACGGTTGTCGAAGGTCTTGCCGGTGGCGACGAACTCGCCGTCGATGAAGTTCAGGAACTGGTTCATGGTGTGTGCATCGTAGGGGTGGAAAACGGGTGCGCCACTCGCGCTTCGGTGCGGACGATCGGGCCGGGGCGGTGAACGTCGGCGCGCGACCATGCGCCGGGGACGGCGCGGCGGCGCCGTTCAGCCCAGGCCGAGCACCGCCAACCCGGCGGCGGCGCAGGCCTCGTCCTGCTCGGCCGAGCCGCCCGACACGCCGATGCCGCCGATCCGCTGGCCGGCTTCGACGATGGGCAGCCCGCCGCCGAACATCACCAGCCCCGGGCGCTGGTTCAGCCCGATGCGCAGCAGCTCGTCGTCGCCGACGATGCCGCCCCAGGCACTCGTCGGGAAACCGAAGCCGGCCGCCGTGCGCGCCTTGTCGATCGCGATGTCGATCGAGTGCACGTAGGCGCCGGGCATGCGCAGGAAGCCCGCCAGCACGCCGGCGCTGTCGGCCACCGCGACGTTGACGCGGATGCCGAGTCGCTCGGCGTGGGCCACCGCGCCGCGCAGCGCGGTCGCCGCCGCCTCGGCGGTGACGACGCGCTGCTCGACGCTCCAGCCGGTGGTGCCGGTGGTGGTGTCGGTGGCCATGTCGGGTGGTCTGGCGCTCAGGTGTAGACGTCGGTGAACGACGGCACCAGGTCACCCGTGTGATAAAAGATCCCGGAGCCCAGACGGTCCTCGCTCCAGGTTGTCACCGGGCGGTCGCGCTGCGCCAGGTAGCCCAGGCCGGCGAAAGTTTCGTTGCGGTTGCCGCTCGGGTCGAAGAAGTAGATCGTCTCGCCGCGCGTGATGCCGTGGCGGGTCGGCGCGACGTCGATGCGGACCTTGTTCTTGGCCATGATGTCGGCCGCCTTCAGCACGTCGTGCCAGCTGTCGAGGTAGAAGGCAATGTGGTGCAGGCCGCTCGTCGGACCGCCGACGAAGGCGATGTCGTGCGGGGTCGTCGTGCGCGCCATCCAGGTCGCGGCCTGGATGCTCCCGTCCGGGCCCACCATGACCTGCTCGGTGAGGAAGAAGTCCAGCGCCTCGGTCATGAAGCGGGTGTTGTCGGCCACTGTGTTGATGCCCTTCTCGGGGTTCATCTCGCACATCAGCAGCAGGTGGTCCAGCCAGTGCGCGCCAGCGCCGCGGATGCCGTCCGGCCACGGGTCGGGGTTCATCGTGCCGACGTCGGTGCCGACGTATTCCTTCATCGCGTACAGCCGCATCTCGTGGCCGCTGGGCAGCTTGAACTGCAGCATGCGGCCGGTGGATGGCAGGTCGCCCTCGGGCAGCATCGTCGTCTTCACGCCCCAGGCCTCGACCTTCTTCTGCAGGTCGTCGAGGTCCTCGTCCTTCTCGACCTTGTAGGCCACGTGGTTCAGGCCGGCCCGGTCCGACGGTGTCAGGATCAGCGAGTACTTGTCCCACTCGTCCCAGCACTTCAGGTACACGTTGCCGTGCTTGTCCTCCATGGTCTTCTTCAGGCCCAGCACGTTCTCGTAGTGCTTGACTGCCGTCGCCATGTCCATCACGCGCAGGCTCGCGTGTCCGATCCGCATCACACCACTCATCTCGGTCTCCTTCTTCAGATCCCCGGTCGGGGTTCGTTCACTGCGTTGACACACGGTCCGCCGATGCGGCGAACCCCTTCTGAAACGGCTTCTCGAACTTGCCGACGACGGCCAGCCGCACGGCCGTCTTCGGCGCGACGCGACACGCCAGCGTGCAGCCCTGGGCCTGCTCGTCGGCGCTGACGTGGGCACGGCTGACCGGCCCGAGCGCTTCCACCTCGCCTTCGAGGATGCGCACCTTGCACACGCCGCAGCCGCCGTTGACGCAACCCACCGGGATCCCGCGCCGGCCGAGGCGCAGCATGCCCTGCAGCAGGCTTTCGGTCGTCGCGCAGGCGTAGCTCTCGCCGGTCTGCTCGACCTGCACGGTGACCTTGGGGCGGGTGTCGAAGAACATCGGTCGGAGTCGAGGTGGATGCCTCAGCCGTGCGTGCCGCGAGAGACGACGGGACAGGACGAAGCTGCACGATAGACAGCCAAGCCGATACTGTCCAATACCGAATCGGGACGATGTGATACCTTCAAAGTATTCATCGATCGACCCGGAGCGTGGTCATGGACCTGCGGCAGATGCGCTACTTCCTTGCCGTGGCCGAGGAGCGCCACGTCGGCCGCGCGGCCGAGCGGCTGCACATGGCGCAGCCGCCGCTGTCGCGCCAGATCCAGGCGCTGGAGCAGGAGCTGGACACGCAGCTGTTCATGCGCACGCCCAAGGGCGTCGAGCTCACCGAGGCGGGCCAGACCCTGCTGGCCGAGGTGCCCAACCTGCTGGCGCTGGCGCAGCGCGCGACCGACCGCACACGGCTGGCCGGCCAGGGGCTGATCGGGCGGCTGGACGTGGGGCTGTTCGGCTCCGGCGTGCTGGACGTGATCCCGCGCCTGCTGGCACGCTTCCACGCCGCGCGGCCGCAGGTCAGGATCGTGCTGCATAACCTGACCAAGGCCGAGCAGTTGCAGGCGCTGCGCGAGCGACGCATCACGGTCGGCTTCAACCGCCTCGTGCCCGACGAGGCGGGCATCGCGGTGCGCACGGTGCTGCGCGAGCCGCTGGTCGTGGCGCTGCCCGACACCCACGCGCTGGCGGCGCGCCAGCGGCTGCGCATCCCCGATCTGGACGGCCAGCCGATGATCGTCTATCCGAACGTGCCGATGCGCGGTCTGGCGCAGGAAGTGGCCGACGCCTTCAAGGCCGAGGGTGCCCGGCTCGTGGTCGAGCAGGAGGTCGAGGACGTGCTGACCGCCATCGCGCTGGTGGCCAGCGGCTTCGGGCTGGCGGTGACGACGCAGTCGGCCACCAACCTGCGGCTGCCTGGCGTCGCGTTCAGGCCGCTCGCCAGCCGCCACCTGCGGGACCTGGAGCTGAGTGCCCTGTGGCGCCAGGGCGATGGCTCGCCGATCCTGGCGGCCTTCCTGCAGGTCCTCGAGGACTTCGTGCATCGCGCGGGTCCGGCTGCCTCAGATGCGCCTGAACAGCGGACTGCGTGAGCCTGTGGCGTCGGCGGCGCTGAGGAACTTCTCGGTGTAGATGTCGCGCTCGAACAGCCGTCCCTGCATCAGCGCGCCGATGCAGGCCTCGACCATCGGCGGCGGGCCGCACAGGTAGGCCTTCATGCCGGCGAAGCCGGCCTCGAAGTGCGCCTTGGCCGCCTCGTGCACGAAGCCGCGCAACCCGGTCCAGTCGCTGCCCTCGGGCTCGTCCGACAGCGCTGGCACGTAGCGGAAGCTCGGATGCCGGTCCGCCAAGGCGCGGAACTCTGCGTCGTAATAGAGCTCGGCGCGCGTGCGCTGGCCGTAGACCAGCGTGATGGGGTCGGTGCAGCCGCCGTCGAGCAGGTCCAGGATCATCGAGCGCGGGCTGGACAGGCCCGAGCCGCCGGCCATGAAGACCATTGGCATGGCGGCCGACTTGCGCACGAAGAAGCGGCCGTAGGGGCCGGACACGCGCAGCGCGGTGCCCTCGGCCAGCTGCTCGTGCAGCCAGGTCGTCGCCGCGCCGCCAGCCACGATGCGCACGTTGAGCTCGATGACGCCGGTGCGCTCGACCTCGGCCGGGCTGTTGGCGATCGAGAAGGCACGCCCGGCGTCCACCCCGGGCACGTGAAGCTGCACGTACTGGCCGGCCTGGAAGTGGATCGGCTGGTCGAGTCGCAGCCAGATCCCGCGGATGCTCGGCGTGAGCCTCTCGGCGCGCGCGACGCTGGCGCCGAAGTCGCGCACCGGGATCACCTCGGCGTCGGGCTCCTCCTCGATGTCGGCCTCGATCGTGGCGTCGCACTGCAGCGTCGCGCAGCAGGCCAGGGTCTTGCCCTCGTCGCGCTCGACGTCCATCAGCGCGAAGGGGTTGGCCGCGCCGTGGTCCACCTCGCCGCCGGTCACCTGCACCTTGCACGTGCCGCACAGCCCGTGGCCGCAGGCGTGCGGGATGTAGATGCCCTGGCGCAGCGCGGCGTCGAGCAGGGTCTGGCCCTCGGCGACCTCGATCGTCGTGCCCAGCGGTTCGATCGTCAGTTCGTAACTCATGTCCGGTCTCCGTGCCCTGTCATGGCTGGGTCGTTGTCGCCGACCCGCCCGATGGGCGAGCGGGCCGACCCCGCCCCGGCCCGTGCCGAAGCGCAGACCGGCGCCACTGGGCGGGGGGACGGCAGCCTCAGCTGCAGGACCCCTTGATGCCGTTCAGGCCGGGGGTTCGGAAGCGGATGACGTCCTTGTGCGTCAGCCCGTTGTCGGCTAGCGATTTGGCGGGGTCGGGCTGCCACGGCTGGCCGGACTTCAGCCACTGCACCTGGCTCCAGTCGATCTTCTGGAAGTCCGGGTGCCAGCCGTAGATGCCCGGCAGCACGGCGGTCGACAGGGCCCCGAAGGGCGTGTCCGGCGGCAGCGGCAGGCAGAAGGGCGCGCAGAACAGCAGGTGGTCCTCCCAGCCGATGTACAAGAGCGGCGCGGGGAAGTTCTCACGCACGTCCTTGGCGGGGAAGTCGTAGGGCTTCAGGGCGGTGACGCTCATGCCTTGTCTCCTTGTGCGGCGGGGGCGGCCGGGGGCGCGTCGCCGCGCCAGGCGGCGAAGTTCTTCTGGTCCTCGGAGCCTTCGAAGTCGAAGTTGTCGCGCCCGACGTCCATCTCGTAGTAGTCGAGCACCGCGAGCAGCGGGTCGAAGCCTTCCCTCGTCGGGTCGACGTCGGGTTTGAAGCAGTGGCCCTGGTAGATCTGGTGCACCGGCAGCCAGCTCTGCACGAACTTCTCCGGCTCGAAGTCGAAGATGCCCTTGCAGTGGTCGCTGCAGAAGTGGTACTTGTTGCCGCGCCAGTCGCTCTCGCGATAGCAGATCTTGGTCGGGTCGCCGGGCTCGGTGAACAGCATCGGGATCTGGCACGTCGTGCACAGCATCGGCAGCGTCTTGTTGTAGAAGCGGTTGCCGGCCTGCTGCTGCTCGCGGAAGTGCTCCAGCCGCGGGCGGTGGTACTTGTCGAAGCTCTCGGGATACTTCTCGCTCAGCCAGGCCATCTCGTCGTCGCTCGGCACCCAGGTGTGGAAGGGCGCGGCGGCGTTGTAGTTGTAGAAGGTGTTCCAGGCCTGGTGGCTGATGTGATCCTTGCCCTCGCAGGCGTCCTTCCAGCCCAGCGGCTCGCGGATGCCGTAGCGCGCCAGGTCCTTGAAGAGCGCACCGCCGTTGCTCTCGGCGTACATCTCCCAGGCCTCCTTCCAGCTCATCACGCGCTTCGGGAGCATGTAGTCCTGCATCATCGCCACCAGCGTCAGCAGCCGGTAGCCGCGCCAGAACCACTTGTCGATCCAGCGCTGCACGATCGGCACGTTGGCCGGGTCCTGCTCGAGCATGAACTTGATGCACTCGATGCCCAGCGTCATGTGGCGGCTCTCGTCGCTCTGCGCGGAAAAGCCGAAGGTGACCGTGCTCATGTCGCCGTTGTGCGCCGCGCCGCTCATGAAGGGCACGAACAGCAGGTTGGTCAACACGTACTCGAAGGAGAAGCTGACCGAGGTCAGGAACTCGAACGGCCCGGCCGACACCGCGTCCTCGAAGAAGGACTTCGGCACCGACAGGTACCACACGCGGTCGAACCAGTGGTTCGAGTGGTGCATGCCGTTGAAGTACTTGTTGTAGTGACTGATCGCGTGCGTCTCGGTCTGGTAGTGGCGCAGCTCGTCGATGCTCTGCATCTGGCAGGCCACGCGCGCGCCCTCGCCGCGGAAGGCGCGGCCGGTGTGGGCGAAGCCGCGGTGGGCGTAGTACTCCAGCGGCGTCACGCCCTGGATGAAGAGCTTGAGCGCGTTGACGTAGCGCGCGTCGGTCACGCCGAGCTGGCCGTTGTTCTGCGCGAAGGCATCGATGACGGCGTAGAGCTTGCGCTCCTTCTCGCCCTGGTACTTCCAGTAGGCGTCCATCGTCAGGCGGAATGGGTCCTCCCACTTGTCCCAGTCGTGGATCTTGATGCCCTCGTAGGTGTCGTACGGGAACACCTTGTCCATCGGCTGGTAGGTGGTCTGCCAGCCCAGGCCGCGCGTCATGGCGGCATAGCGTTCCTTCAGGCCGAGCTTCTTCTTCAGTACGCGGGTGTCCATGGCGGTCTCCTTTGGCTCAGTGCTTCCAGCTGAGCGTGAACTGGTCGTCGTCTTCGTCGATGTGTCCCGACAGCGTCACCAGGCTGATGTGCAGGCGCTGCAGGTCGAAGGGGCGGCCGGTCTGCTCCTCGATCGTCTCGCGCTTGATCGTCAGCGAGTCGGGCGCGTCGATCTTCACGAGGCCGGGCGAGTGCACGGCCTGGGCCTTGGGGTTGTCGGCCAGGATCGCCTCCACAATGGGATACGACTCCTCGTTGGCCTGGAAGGCGATGAATACGTTGGACATGGTGTCTCCTGTGGGGTGCGGCGCTCAGCTCGCGAGGCCGGTCTTCTTCAGGCGGGCATCGAGGCCGGCACGGGCGTCGGCCAGCGCCGCCTCGCCGGCGTCGCCGAGCGCGAGCTCGGCCACCGGCGCCAGCGCGGCCTGCGCGCGGTCGGCCCAGGTCCTGGCCCAGCCGGCGATCAGACGCCGGTTGTCGTCCGACTCGGCGGCCGCGGTCTTGACGACGGCGTCGACCCAGCGCGCGCTCTCGTCGTGCCACTCGGGCATGAAGGCGGTCAGCATCGCCACCGCGGTGCCGCCCTGCAGCGCAAGGTGGTCGTCGACGAAGGCGCCGTAGATCAGCGGGTACAGCTGTGCGTCGAGCGCCAGGTTCTGCGCCACGAAGAGCTCGAACGGATCCTGCACGACCAGCGTGTCCTCGACGGTACGGCGCAGCACCTGCCAGCGCGGGTCCTCCAGCCACGCCGTGCGTCCGGTCTCGAGCATGGCCGGCTCGTCCAGCGCCAGCCCGAGGCGGGTCAGGAACTGCGCCGCGCCCAGGTGGTCCATTGCGTGGAACATCGCCGGCGCCGTGAACGCGGTGCCGTAGCCGTAGGCGGCGATGGAGCAGTTGTTCATGTTGCCGCCCCAGGCGACGTGGCGCATCGGCATCAGCACGGCGCAGGCCTTGGCGCGCACGGCGTCTGGCATCTTGGCCACCAGGCCGCGCTGCTCGACGAACTGGTAGTTCGACTCCATCGCGTCCTGCTGGCGCGCGCGGGTCATCGTCCAGCTCGCGTAGTAGAACTGTCGCGGATCGCGCAGCACGTACCAGTCGGCCAGCTTCACCGCCGTGCGGCTGGCGTCGAAGATCTCGTGGTCCGGGTCCCAGGTCGGCCGGTAGTGGAAGTTGGCCGACGGCTGGGCACCGAGCGTCGCCTCCTGGTAGCGCGAGGCGTGCTTGTCGCCGCCGATGTACTTCGCCACGTGGGCGTAGGTCTGGCGCAGCGGCTGGATCTCGCGCGCCTGCAGGTCGATGGTCATTCGTCCGTCTCCTCTTCGATGTCGACAGGGTGGGGGTCGTCGGCCCGGGGCTCGAGCCGGATCACTTTGTTCTTGGCACAGAACTCGTCGAAGGCCGCGCGTGGCAGCAGCAGCTCCACCGACAGCTCCGGCCAGCCGATTGCGAAGTCGAAGGCCACCAGGCCGTCGGCGCGCTCCTCGGTCACGCGCACGTACCGCAGCGAGGTGTCGCAGGTGAAGGGCTCGGACAGGCCTGGCGCCGGGACCGGCGGGATCGGGGCAGGTCGGTGCAGCATGGCTTCGTCCTACGCATCGAGCGTGCCACGGTCGGGCTCGTGGCCCATAAATCTCGATAATCTGCGGGAAAACACTGAGCGTGATCAGCGTCAAGGACGCTGTCGCGCTCCGGATGTGCCGCCCGAATACCCGCCTCAGGGTGCCCTCGCGGGATCTATTGCACTGCGTCATGCGCAAATGCGCGACGCCATCCCGCCACAGTTCATCATTTGATCAATCGTGCGACCCGGACCACTCTGCATGCGGGTTGCGCCGGGTTGGCCACTGTTGACCACTTATCGAGAATCTGCCGATGGCCACGTCCGCACTGCCGCCGCTGCCCTCCGATGCCGACCTGCGTCGGCTGGTGCACTTCTCGGCCGGCGACGGGCGCATCTGGCTGGCCGGCCAGCGCATGTTGCTGGTGCACACGGCGGCGCTGGCGGCGCTGCGGCGCGAGTTGATGGCCACCCTGGGGCGCGACGGCACGCGCCGGCTCCTGATGCGCTCGGGCTATGCGGCCGGCGAACGCGACGCCGCGCTGGCGCGGCAGGTGCGCGGTCAGTCCGGCCTGTTCGAGATGTTCGCCGTCGGGCCGCAGTTGCACATGCTCGAGGGTGCGGTACAGGTCACCCCCGAGCGCTTCGAATCGGACGCCGCGAGCGGCCATTACCTGGGCATCTACCGCTGGGACCACAGCTGGGAGGTCGAGACCCACGTGCGCGACTTCGGCCCACAGGACGCGCCCGTGTGCTGGATGCTGCTCGGCTATGCGTCCGGCTACACCAGCGCCTTCTTCGGTCAGCCCATCCTCTACAAGGAGATCGCCTGCGCGGCCTGCGGCGCGCCGCACTGCCGCATCGAGGGCCGGCCGCTGGCCGCCTGGGCGGACGGCGAGGCGATGGCGAAGGATTACGCCGCCGATTCGATGCTGGTGCGGCTGGAGGACCTGCAGCAACAGGTCGAGACGCTGCGCTCGACGCTCGAGCCGGCCGACGAGGAGGGGCCGCTGATCGGCCAGTCGCGCGCCTTCGACGCCGTCGTCGACTTGCTGCGAAAGGCGGCGGCGACCCAGGTCACGGTGCTGCTGACCGGCGAGACCGGTGTCGGCAAGGAGCGCTTCGCCCGTGCGCTGCACGCGATGAGCGCCCGCGCCAACGGCCCCTTCGTTGCCGTCAACTGTGCGGCACTGCCGGGTGAGCTGATCGAGAGCGAGTTGTTCGGGGCCGAGAAGGGCGCCTACACGGGCGCCGCGTCGGCGCGGGCAGGGCGGTTCGAGCGTGCCGACGGCGGCACGCTGCTGCTCGACGAGCTCGGCGAGCTGCCGCTGACGGCGCAGGCCAAGCTGCTGCGCGTGCTTCAGACTGGCGAGGTCGAGCGCCTGGGCGCCACCGATGCACGCAAGGTCGACGTGCGCGTCGTCGCGGCGACCAACGTCGACCTGGAGGCGGCAGTGGCCGGCGGGCGCTTCCGGCGCGACCTGATGTACCGGCTCAACGTCTACCCGATCCGCATCCCGCCGCTGCGCGAGCGGGTGGAGGACATCGAGCCCCTGGCGATGCACCTGCTGCAGCGCTTCGTGGCGTTGCACGGCAAGCGCGTCGCCGGCTTCAGCGACCGTGCGCTGGACGCCATGCGCCACTGTCCCTGGCCGGGCAACGTGCGCGAGCTCGAGAACCTGATCGAGCGCGGCGTGATCCTGAGCAACCCCGGCGTGCCGATCGACGTCGAGCAGCTGTTCCCGACCCTGCAGGCGTCGGCTCCCGTGGTGCTGAATGCCCAGGGCGAGCTGGAGCGCCGGCCCTGCAGCAACGCCGCGTCGTTGTACGACGACGTGCAGCGGCGCGGCCTGAGCCTGGAGGCGCTGGAGGACGCGCTGATCCAGGAGGCGGTGGCGCGCGCCGACGGCAACCTGGCGGCCGCGGCGCGGGCGCTGGGCATGACGCGGCCGCAGCTGAGCTACCGGCTCCAGCGGCTGCGCGAGCGGGCACAGCAGTGAGGCAGGAAAGGGCATGGCCAAGCGCGCGCTGCTGACGCTGGTGGACGGCGAACCGCCGCCGACCCTCGCCGACGACGGGCACGACGGCGCGCGCACGCTGATCGAGCGCGCCTATGCGCGGCTGCGCGACGACATCGTCGAAGGCCGGCTCTCGCCGGGCGAGAAGCTGCGCGTCGAGCACCTGAAGGACCGCTACGGCGTCGGCGCCGGCACCCTTCGCGAGGCGATCACGCGCCTGGTCAGCGACGCGCTGGTGGTGGCGGAGGGGCAGCGCGGCTTTCGCGTCGCGCCGATCACGATCGACGATCTGCAGGACCTGACCGACCTGCGCCTGCACATCGAGATCGAGGCGCTGCGTCGGTCTGTCCGCCGTGGCGACGCAGCGTGGCGCGCGGGTGTCGAGCAGGCCTGGGCGGCGCTGTCGGCGGTCGAGCAGCCGCTCACGCCGCAGACCCGGCCGCGCTGGGAGGCGCTGAACACGCGCTTTCACGATGCCCTGATCGCGGCCGGCGCGACCCCATGGACGTTCAAGGTGCTGCGCCTGCTGTCGCGCCACGGCGAGCGCTACCGGCGCTACGCGATCGCGCTGCCGGGCAGCACGCGCGACGTGCACGCCGAGCACCAGCTGATCGTCGAGATGACCCTGGCCGGCCAGGAGGCGCGGGCGGCGCTGGCGCTGGAGGCGCACATCCGTGCCACGCCGGACCTGCTGCTGGACGCGCACCGGCGCGGGGTCGACTGGGGGCGGCTGGCGGGCTGACGTGCGCCGGCGCGCGGTCTCGGTGGCCCGCGGCTGCGCGCATCAAAGCCTGCCGGTCCCGGGTTGAGAGGCCGCCGTGCCCGGTCAGGCCAGCCAGCGCCGCAGTGCCGCGGCGGCATCGGGGTGACTCAGGAGGTCCCAGTGGCTGGCCTCGGTGATCACTGCCTTGTGTGCGTCCGGCACGGAGAGCGCGCGCATCGGGTCGGGGTGCTCGCCCCAGGCGCTGGCGACGCTGACGAGCCCGTCACCGACCAGCGCATGCCGCAGGCCCCGCATGCGTTCGGCCCTGGTGGCGGCCAGGCAGTAGACGTCGACGCCCGCCGGCAGTGGTGTCGGAACCCGTCTGTCGCGGTGGCCGGCCCGACCGCGGTGACCTTGCCAGTCGGCGTCCTGCACGTTGCCGTGACGCAGGTCGGTGATGCCGGCGCTGCGGGCTTTGCCGATGCGCGCGAAGGGTGCGGTGTAGGGGCTCCACTCGAGCGCGCGGTCCAGATGGTGACCGCCGCGCTCCAGCAGCGCGCCGTGGTGCGGCGTGCCCATGCACACCAGCCGCGTCAGCCGGCGCCGCCAGGCCGTGTCCGCGCCCGTGTGGCAGGCGGCACGGGCGACCAGCCCGCCCATGCTGTGTCCCACCAGGGCCAGCTCGGTGACCGGCACCGGCCAGTGGGCCAGCAACGGCTCGAGCAGGGCCGACAGGCGACGGCCGTTGTCCGAGACGTGGAGCCCGGTGTTGTAGTGCAGCGCCAGCACCGTCCAGCCGGCCTCGCGCGCCAGCATCGCGCCATGGTGGTGCCCCCGGCGCGCCCACTGCAGGTCGTTCATGCACAGACCGTGGATCAGCACCGCGACGCGGCCGGTGGGCGCGCGCACGGCCGTGCGAAGGCCGTCCGCGCCCGTGTCGAAGGCCCGGCCGTCGATGCGCAGGGCCGTCCGCACGGCCAGCGGGTTGCCCGTGGCCTCCAGGTGGTCGCCCCAGATGCCGTTGAGCACCGCGAGCGCGGCCTCGCGCCGGGCCGACGGCGCGCGCGTCGGCCCGAGGGCGGCGGCGGTGGCGAGCATCGCGTCCACCCCGCGCGACGACAGCCGCGTGATGCCCCTGACGCTGCCGTAGATGGCGCCGGTGAGCCCTCCGGTGCGGGTTGCGCGCGGGCGGCCCAGGGGCGGCGCGACCTCGGTGATCGTGCGGTGCAGGTGCTCGACGACGTTGGTCAGGCCGAGCGTGGCGTCGAAGCCCAGGCGGGCCAGGCCGCGCAGGTCGGACGCATGAACGGGCCACGGCCGCCGGAACAGGTCCTCGCGGGCGCCAGCCTTCACCCGGCCTGGGTCCGTCGGATCGGTGCGGGACACCTTCACTGTCGGAGAACTCATGCGCGACTGTGTGGTCGACGGCGCATCGCTGCAAGTGCGCAAGTAGAGGCAGCGCTCCAATCCCGTGGCGTCGAGCGGCGCTGAGTGCCCGTGCGGCCTGGCGACATCTGTGGAATTGGGGAGGATTGCCGCATTTGACGGACCGGAGCGTGTCGAAATGGCCCCGCAAGGGTCGGCTGACATCTAACGTGTGTACTTTGCAGCCGTCCAGGAGTGTCCGATGCCATTGCCAGGGGTGTTCTCGGCCGACGAAGCCGCCGCAGGCGGCGGCGTGACGTTCGCTGGCAGCGGGCGCGGACTCTTCCGGGGACTGCTTCTGCTGGTCGTGTGCGTGCTGTTGGCGGCGTGCAGCGGCGGGGCAGGCGGCGACGAGGCCGATGGCGGCGGATCATCGAGGCCCGGTGTGCTTCAGGTCGTCGTGACCGACACCTTCGGCGCGCCGGTGGCCGGTGCCGCCGTCACCGTGACCTTCAACGGACTGGCGTACCCTCCCGCCGCGACCAACGCGAACGGGTTGGCCTTGCTGACGCTCAGCGGGCCGTCCGGACCGGCCGAGGTCGTCGTCGCGCGCGAGTCCTTCCTCGATGAGGTCGTCTCGACACCGGTGACCTCCGACGCCCTCAACGAGGTGGCCGTGACCCTCGAGCGCGTGACCGCGCCTGCGGGCGGCTTCCTGGCCACCCGCAGCGGCACATCCGC
>CAZQPN010000010.1:0-18741 GCA_964595215.1 uncultured Rubrivivax sp.
ATCCTCCCTTCGGCTGCCGGCGGTGAGGTGTTCCGGCGGCCGTGAGCGCGGGAGCTGGTGGCGGCGGCGGCGGAGCGCCGACGGCGCTGCTCGCGCAGCATGCCTGCACGGCCTGCCACGGCATGGACAACAAGATCGTCGGCCCCGGCTTCGCCGAGATCGCCAAGAAGTATGCCGACCGCGCCGATCGTGCGGACTACCTGGCCGGCAGGATCGTGGCAGGAGGAAGTGGCGTATGGGGGGCAATCCCGATGCCACCGCAAACGCTCCCGGCCGAAGATGCAAAGCTGATTGCCGAGTGGCTTGCCCGGGGCGCGAAGAAGTAGTGTTGATCCGCGAGGCGGTGGGCTGTGCGTCACACTGCCAGGGTATTTCCGGTATCGCAGGGTGCCCGAAGTGACTGAAGATCCGAATATAAGGAGCTTGAAATGAAGACTCGTCGTGAAGTGATGGCGCAAAGCGCCACTGTCCTTGGCCTCCTGGCTGCCGCCGGGATGTTGCCCGCCACCGCGCACGCCGCCTGGAACAAGGCCGCGTTCGATGCCAAGAGCCTGGCCGACGTGGCCAAGGCCATGGGTGGCAGCGCGCCGCAGGCCAGTGGCGACGTCACCCTGACCGGGCCGGACATCGCCGAGAACGGTGCCGTCGTGCCGGTCGGCGCGTCGACCTCGCTGCCGGGGGTTAAGCGGCTGATGCTGTTGGTCGAGAAGAACCCCAACACGCTGGCGGCGTCGTTCGACCTGACCGACGCGGTCGAGGCCAACGTCAGCACGCGCGTCAAGATGGGCCAGTCCTCCGACGTCTACGCCGTCGCGATGATGGCCGACGGCCGGATGCTGTTCGCCAAGAAGGAAATCAAGGTCACGCTGGGCGGCTGCGGCGGCTGATCCACGCTGGCGCCGACAGCGGCCCTGACGGGCCGCGCGCCGCGAGTCTCCGCACCCCATTCAACGAACATTCAGGAGTTACACCATGGCAGATCCGATGCGCATCCGCGCCCAAGCCTCTGGCGACAAGGCCACCGTCCGCGTGCTGATGGCTCACGAGATGGAGACCGGCACCCGCAAGGATTCGTCCGGCAACGTGATCCCCGCCTGGTTCATCCAGGAGGTCACGGTGGCCCACAACGGCAACAACGTCATGACCGCCCAGTGGGGGCCGGCCGTGTCGAAGAACCCGTTCATGCAGTGCACCGTCAAGGGTGCCAAGCCGGGCGACAAGATCACGATTTCGTGGGTCGACAACAAGGGTGACAAGCGCACCGACGAGGCGACGGTCTCCTGACGTCGCGGCCCGCGCTGATCCAGATCCGATGACCGGACGCGGTTCGCCCCGGCGGCCTGAGGTCGCCGGGGTGGTCCGTTGGGCCGGTCTTTTTCCCCGCAGAGGACCACACAGGAGACACCCCCCGATGAAACACCGCATCACCCTCGTCGCGCTGGCGGCGCTGACGCTCGGCTGGGCTGGGCACGCGCTCGCCCAGGACGCTGCCAAAGGCATCGAGGAGTACCGCGCGATGCTCGCGGACGGCAACCCCGCCGAGCTCTACGAGATGAAGGGCGAGGAGCTGTGGAAGACCAAGCGCGGCCCGAAGAACGCCTCGCTCGAGAAGTGCGACCTGGGCAAGGGCCCGGGGGTGGTCAAGGGGGCCTTCGTCGAGTTGCCGCGCTATTTCGCCGACACCGGCAAGGTGCAGGATCTCGAGTCGCGCCTGGTGAGCTGCATGGAGACACTGCAGGGTTTCAGCGGCGCCGACATCGCCAAGACGCCGTTCGGGCGTGGCGAGATGGCCAACGTGACGGCGATGGCGACCTGGATCGCCGGCACGTCGCGCGGCATGCGCTTCAACCTGCCGACCAGCCATCCGCAGGAGAAGCTGTTCTACGAACTCGGCAAACGGGCCTTCTTCTTCCAGGGCGGCCCGATGGACTTCTCGTGCGCCACGTGCCATGCGCAGGAAAACATCCGCATCCGCCTGCAGGATCTGCCCAACCTGACCAAGAACCCGGGCGACGGCATCGGCTTCGCCGCCTGGCCCGCCTACCGCGTGTCCAACGGCCAGATGTGGAGCATGCAGCTGCGCCTGAACGACTGCTACCGTCAACAGCGCTTCCCGTACCCGGGCTTCGCCTCCGACGTGACGATCGCGCTCGGGTCCTACATGGGCATCAACGCCAAGGGCGCCGAGTCCATCGTCCCGGCCATCAAGCGCTGAACCACGCGGAGACCACCCAGATGCAAACCAAGCACGTGATCGTGGCCGCCGGGGCGGCTTTCCTGCTGGCCGGCTGCGCGACCGGGCCGACGCCTCAGGACGTCGACGCCCGGTTCGCGGCGATGATGAAAACCTCGTTCCGCGACCAGGGCATCGCCAAGGTCGATCGGCTCGACCAGGACGCGGGCCAGAAGGCCTGCTCGTCCGATGTCGCGCCGGCCGAGGCCGTGACCAAGGCGATCGAGGCCCAGAACCTGGCCACCGTCAAGTGGCCGGCGGGCGGACGCTACATCGGTGACTTCAAGGCAGGCGAGAAGCTCGCCCAAAACGGCCGCGGCCTGGCCTGGAACAACCGATCGGCCGATCCGAAGGAAAACGGCGGCAGCTGCTACAACTGCCACCAGATCGACAAGAAGGAGATCTCCTACGGCACCATCGGCCCCAGCCTGTGGAACTACGGCAAGATCCGTGGGGTCAAAAACGTCACCGATCCGGCGGCGGCACCGATCGTCCAGTACACCTGGGGCAAGCTGTGGAACAGCAAGGCCTACACGGCCTGCTCGAACATGCCGCGCTTCGGCCACATGGGCATCCTCAACGAGGACCAGATCCGCGACCTGATGGCGCTGCTGCTCGACCCGCGATCTCCGGTCAACCAGTGACGCCTGGCCAAGCCCGCCTCGGCGGGCTTTTTCAGCCTGTAAACATAAGCAGATACTTATCATGAACCTGAGCAAGCGCGACTTCCTCCAGGTGCTGGCCGCCGGCTCTGTGGCCGGCATGGGCCTGGCCCGCTGGGCCGACGCCGACGCGGCGACGGCCGAGCAGGCGCTCTACGACCTGCCGCCAATGGGCACCGGGGCCGGCCACGTGTCCCTGCTGCACATGACCGACTGCCACGCGCAGCTCAAGCCCATCTACTTCCGCGAGCCCAGCGTCAATCTGGGCGTGGCCGACATGCGCGGGCAGCTGCCGCACCTGGTCGGCGAGCACCTGCTCAAGGTCGCCAAGATCGCCCCCGGCACGCCGCTGGCCCACGCCTTCACCTACCTCGACTTCGAGGCCGCCGCACGCCGCTACGGCAAGGTCGGGGGCTTCGCCCATCTGGCCACGCTCGTCAAGCGCATGAAGGCCAGCCGCCCGGGCGCACTGCTGCTGGACGGCGGGGACACCTGGCAGGGATCGGCGACCGCGCTGTGGACCAACGGCCAGGACATGGTCGATGCCTGCAAGGCGCTGACGGTCGACGTGATGACCGGCCACTGGGAGTTCACCTATGGCATGGCGCGGGTCAAGGAGATCATCGAGAAGGACTTCGCCGGCAAGCTCGACTTCGTCGCCCAGAACGTCAAGACCAACGACTTCGGCGACCCGGTCTTCAAGCCCTACGTGATCCGCGAGATCAACGGCGTGCCGGTGGCCATCGTCGGCCAGGCCTTCCCCTACACCCCGATCGCGAACCCGCGCTACATGGTCGCCGACTGGACCTTCGGGATCCAGGACGACAACATGCAGAAGGTCGTCGACGAGGCGCGCGCCAAGGGCGCCAAGCTCGTCGTCGTGATCAGCCACAACGGCATGGATGTCGACCTGAAGATGGCCCGCGGCGTGACCGGCATCGACGCGATCTTCGGCGGCCACACGCACGACGGCGTGCCGGTGGCGGTGCCGGTGAAGAATGCCGGCGGCCAGACGCTGGTGACCAACGCCGGCAGCAACGGCAAGTTCCTCGGCGTGATGGACTTCGAGGTGAAGGACGGCAAGGTGGCGCGCTGGCAGTACAAGCTGCTGCCGGTGTTCAGCAACATGCTCAAGGCCGATCCGGAGATGGACGCGCTGATCACGAGGATCCGCGCGCCGTACGAAGGCCGGCTGGCCGAGAAGCTGGCCGTCACCGACGGCCTGCTGTACCGGCGCGGCAATTTCAACGGCAGCTGGGACCAGCTGCTCTGCGACGCGATGATGGAGGTGCAGGGCGCCGAGATCGCCTTCTCACCCGGTTTCCGCTGGGGCACCAGCCTGCTGTCGGGCGACGTCATCACGCGCGAACTGATGATGGATCAGGTCGCGACCACCTACTCGTACGCCACGGTCACGGACATCTCCGGCGAGATGATCAAGACCATCCTCGAGGACGTCTGCGACAACCTGTTCAACCCCGACCCCTATTACCAGCAGGGTGGCGACATGGTGCGCGTCGGCGGGCTGACCTACGCCTGCGATCCGATGGCCGAGATGGGCAAGCGCATCCAGGACATGCGGCTCAAGGGCCAGCCGATCGACGCGAAGAAGACCTACAAGGTCGCCGGCTGGGCGCCAGTGGCCGAGGAGGCGCGCAACGCCGGCAACAAGATGATCTGGGACGTCGTCGAGCAGTGGCTCAAGGCGCAGCCCGGCGGCCGCGTCACGCCGCGCCAGCCTAACCTGCCCAGGTTGATCGGGATGGACGGCAACCCCGGCGTCGCCTAAGTTTCCCCCGCTGGCACCACAGCGCCGGTGCCAGCGATTTCCGCCGATAAGACAGGAGACACACCATGCGCGTCGCACGCCAGTTCATCGCCACCACCCTGATCGCCGCCTGTGCCTTCACCGCGCAGGCGCAGGACCTGGTCGTCTACCACATCAACGACACCGCCACGCAGGCCCTGGCCGGCCTGCGCAACGTGCGCAACCATCTCGACGTCGACCCGACGGCCAAGATCACCGTCGTCGCGCATGCCTTCGGCGTCGACTTCCTGATGGAAGGCATGAAGGATCGCAACGAGAACACCTTCGCCACCACCGTGGCGGCGCTGAAGAACCGTGGCGTGAAGTTCGAGGTCTGCGAGATCACGCTGAAGAACCGCAACCTGAAGAAGGAGCAGTTCATCCAGGAGGCCGACTTCACGCCCTCCGGCGTGGTGCGAATCGCCAAGCTGCAGAAGGAAGGCGCGGGCTACATCAAGCCCTGACGGCCGACGATGCCGGTGGCCGGACGATGATGCGGCCGTCGGCACCCGTCTGATCCGCGTCAAGTCGAATATGCATTCCTGCTTATAGAGTACCCGGCAGGAGGCTGACCCACGATGCCGTTCGAGACCCTGACCGAGCGATTCGGCGAACCCTGGACGCTGGCCGTGGTCGGGCTGGCGATCGGCGTCGCGTTCGGGTTCTTCGCCCAGCGCTCGCGCTTCTGCCTGCGCTCGGCGGTGATCGAGTTCGCGCGCCGCCACCACGGCGGCAAGCTCACGGTGTGGCTGTTCGCCTTCTCGACCGCCGTCGTCGCCACCCAGCTGCTCGCCTGGGCAGGCTGGTTCGACGCCACGGAGGCACGCCAGATCTCGGCCCGCGGCAGCCTGTCGGGCGCGGCCGTCGGCGGTGCGCTGTTCGGCATGGGCATGATCCTGGCGCGCGGCTGCTCGAGCCGGCTGTTGGTGCTGGCGGCGCAGGGCAACCTGCGCTCGGTGATGTCGGGCCTGATCTTCGCGGTCGTCGCGCAGGCGGCCTGGAGCGGTGCGCTGTCGCCGCTGCGCGAGACGATCAGTGCCTGGTGGACGGTCGACGGCGGCGCGGCGCGCGACCTGATCGCGCGCACCGGCATCGGCCACGGCGGCGCGGTGCTGTTCGGCCTCGTGTGGCTGGGCGCGGCCGTTGTCTGGGCGCGCCGGCAGAAGGTGCCAGCCTGGGGCTGGGCGGGCGCGGTCGGCGTCGGCCTGTGCATCGCCGCCGCCTGGTGGGCGACCTACGCCATCGTGCAGGTCTCGTTCGATCCACATCCGATCCAGGCGTTGAGCTTCACCGGGCCCTCGGCCGAGGTGCTGACGCGCGTGCTCTTCGCCAGCGACAAGCCGGCCAACTTCGACATGGGGCTGGTACCGGGTGTGGTCATCGGCTCCTTCCTCGCCGCCGCGCTGTACCGCGAGCTGAAGCTGGAAGGGTTCTCCGGCGGCGCCAGCATGCGGCGCTACATCGTCGGCGCCATCGCGATGGGCTTTGGCGGCATGCTCGCGGGGGGCTGCGCCGTCGGCGCCGGACTGTCGGGCGCGGCGGTGTTCACGATGACCTCCTGGGTCACGCTGCTGGCGATGTGGGGCGCGGCAGCGCTGACCGACCGGCTCGTCGACCAGCGCCCCGCGGGCCTGCTCGATCAGCCGATCGCCGGACAAGCGGTGGCGACGGCCGGCGCGCACTGAACCGTACCTGCCGCCCGGCCCGTCGCCGCCGACCGACCCCACATCGACTCCCGAGGAACCGCGCATGCCGACCCGCCGACTCCTGCCCCTGGCCGCCACCGCCGCGGTGGCGCTGGCCGCCGCCATTGCCTCGCTGCTGCCGCTGCCGGCGCGCGCCGACGCCCAGATGGTGCGCGCCGAGGAGATCGTCTCGGGCAAGTGCTTCATCTGCCACGGCATGGAGGGCGAGAGCTCGAGCCCGGTGTTCCCGCGCCTGACGGGCCAGAACGCGGCCTACGTCGCGCGCCAGCTGGCCGACTACCAGAGCGGCAAGCGCGTCAGCACGACGATGCAGCCGATGGTCGAGGGTCTGAGCGCCGAGGACTTCGCCGCGCTCGGCCGCTACTTCGCGGCCAAGCCGACGCACAAGCACGAGGTGGCGGACCCGGGCCTGGCGCAGGTCGGTGCCTTCGTCTACGAGCGCGGCAACCCCTACAGCGGCGTGGCCGCCTGCGCCGGCTGCCACGGCAAGGCCGGCCAGGGCAGCGAGACGCTGCCGCGGCTGGCGGGCCAGCACGCACAGTACGTCGAGAAGCAGCTCCGGGAATTCAACAGCCGCGCGCGCACCAACGACAACACGATCATGCACACCGTGGCGTCCAAGCTCACCGAGCTCGAGATCAAGGCAGTGTCGTCCTTCATCAGCGGCATGGAGTGAACGGGCGCGCGCCCGGCGCAGGGGCCATCAGCGCTGCACGGTGGCGTCGCGCCAGGGACGCAGGTGGCGGCGCAGTGCCGCTTCGGTGATGACGCCGAGGTGGCGTTCGACCAGCCGGCCTTCGGCATCGAAGATCAGCGTCGTCGGCAGGCCCGTCGAGTCCACAGCGGGCCCGGTGGCGGCGCGGCGGTCCAGCCACACGCCGTCCAGCGCCGTCGGCAGGCTGGCCAGGAAGCGCTGCACCGTCGCCGCCTCCTCGCCCTGGTTGACGTAGAGGAAGCGCACGGCCGGGTGCGCCGCCTGCGCCGCCGCCAGCGCCGGCATCTCGACCCGGCAGGGCGCGCACCAGCTCGCCCACAGGTTGATCACCACCGGCCGCCCGGCGGCCAGCGCGGGGATGCGGGCCTCGCGGCCCTGCAGGTCGACCACCGCGACGTCGGGCACCGGCAGCGCGCGGTGCACGCCGAGCAGCGTCGACCCTGCGGCCCAGACCACCAGCGCCAGCCCGCCGGCGGCCGCCAGCGGCGCGCGCAGCAGCCGGGCCTTGGCCGCGTGGCTGGCCAGCACCGCGGCGCCGGCGAGCACGCCGTAGGCCGGCGCCCAGCCACCGTCGCGCAGGTCCAGCAGCGCCCACGGGGAGGCGGCGTAGTCGGCCCAGGCCGGCAGCACGAACATCAGGCGCGAGACGGCGAAGCCGACCAGGGCCGCGCGCCAGATGGCGTCTTCCGACCGCTGGACCAGCAGTGCCGGATCGACGCCGGCGGCGGCGCCGCGCCGGCGCACCCACATGCGTGCCAGCATCAGCGCGGACAGCAGCGCCGCCAGCCACAGCAGCGGGACCACGGGCAGGGCCAGCGGCCCGATCGAGATCGACATCATGGGAGTCGGCAACTGGCGCGCCCGACCCGGACCGCCTGTCCTACATCAGCCATTGTGGCCGCCACAGCAGCACGGCGCCGAGCGCCAGCATGACGGCCCCGCTGAGGCCCTTGAGCACCCGCCCGGCACGTGCGGTCATCTTGCCGCGGCCCAGCGCCGCCACCGCGACGCCGACCATCAGCGCGTCGTCGGCCATGTAGGCCAGGATGTACAGGCCGAGCCACGCCAAGCGCTCGCCGCTGCTGACGCCCTGCTGCGCCAGCACCGCGGTGTACAGCGCCGGCAGGCCGGCGGTGCACAGCAGCTCGACCGTGTTGACGACCAGCGCCAGCGCCGCCACCCCCACCAGCATCGTCGCCAGCCGCGGCGCGTGAACCACCCGGTGCATGCGCGCCACCAGCGACGGCCGCGCCGCGGCCGGGATGGCGAGCGACGGTCCGTGGTCCGGCGCCAGCGCGTCCTTGGCGTTGAGCGCACCGATGGCCAGGGCCAGCGCGGCCAGCGTCCAGCGCAGCGCGTCCGACCAGCCGACCACCAGGAACAGGTTCAGCCAGGCGGCCATGAAGGCGTAGTAGACGGCCCCACTGGCCAGCACGAAGCTGCCGGCCACCAGCGCGATGCGGCGCCGGTCCTGCAGCCGCACCAGCAGCGACAGCAGGAACAGCAGCACCCACATTGCGCACGGGTTGAAGCCGTCGATCAGCCCGAGCGCGAGCGTGAACAGCGGCAGCCCGAGCGAGGACGCGTTGAGCGTGCCGAACCAGCGCGTGTCGATCTCGCCGGCGCGCTGCGCCGGCCCGCCCGCGGCCACGCCGGCGTCGCCCGACTCGGCACCGATGCCGGCGGCGTCCAGCATGGACTCGATCACGCGCCCGCTGTGCGCCGCATCGTCGAAACCGATCCAGACCTCGCGCCCGATGACAAAGGCCGGCACGCCCGGCGGCCACTGGCCGGTGGCGAGAAAGACGTGCTCCAGCGCCTCGGCGGCCGCCGGATCGCGCACGACGTCACGCCACTCGATGCGCAGCGCGGGCCGCCGGCGCTGCAGCTCGGCGAGGAAGGCCTTGGCGTCGGCACAGTGCGGGCAGCCGTCGCGCACGTAGACGACGAGCGGGCCGGAGGCGCCGGCGGCAGCGGCGGGAGGCCCCTGCGCATCGGCTGCCGGGCCTGCAATCGGGACCTGCATCGACGCCGCTGTCGACGCATCGGCGGTGTCTGCGGGCGCCGCCGTCGGCACCCACAGGGCGACGGTCAACGCCAGGACGCCGAGCCAGCGCATGATGGAGATGCGGCACGCGCCCCGGCCCGCCGGGGCCGGCATCAGCCGGTGCGCTGCAGCAGACGCAGGTGCATCGGCCGCGTGAAGTGGGCGCCGTCGGGGCCCATGTGCGGCGCGAAGCGCGCCCGTACCGCGGCGCGCTGCGCGTCGTCGAGGCGCCGCTCGGCGAAGCTCACGTCGACCATGCGGTGCTCGAAGTCGGCGACGTCAGCGTAGTGCACCGGCACCTCGAAGCGGCGCTCGGCCGCCTGCGCCCAGCCGCCTGCGGCGATCGCACGGTCCAGCGCCGCCTGGGCCGCCGCGCGCACCTCGCCTTCGTCGTTGAACAGGCGCACGATCTCGTTCAGCGGCCCGGCGTAGACCGGCTCGCTGACATACAGCCAGCCGCCGGGCAACAGCACGCGCCGCACCTCGGCCAGCGCCGCGTCCATCAGCGCCAGCGGCACGTGGTGCAGCGACTTGAGCATCAGCGCGCCGTCGAAGCTGCCGTCGGCAAAGGGAATCGCCTGCGCACCGGCGGCGACGAAACGCAGGCCGGGCGTCGCCGGCGCGGCGAGGTTCTTCGCGTGCTGGCGTTCGTCGACCTCCAGCCCGGTCACGCGGGCATCCGGGTGGCGCTGCAGCAGCCGCCGCGCCAGGCCGGCGGCGCCGCAGCCGAGCTCGATCAGGCGCTGGCCCGAAAGCGGCACCAGGTCGTCGAGCAGCTCGAGCTCATCGATCCGGGCGCGGGCGTCGGCGGGGGCGGCGGCAGGGGTCACAGTCGACTTTCGGGAGGAGGCACGGGATTCGCGTCGGCTGGGAGGCGTCGCGCTTGATACGCGTTAGGGTATACGATGCCAGCGCGTCGACGGCGCCGTGGCGTTGATGCACGTCAAGCCTGACAGCGGGATCGGCGACCACACTGACCATTCTCGGACGGCGACTTCTACAGGAGACGGCGTCATGCGCAGGATCTATTTTCTCGTGCCCAGCGTGGCATCGGCCAGGGCCATCGTCGACGAGTTGCTGCTGGCGCGTGTCGAGCAGCGCCACATCCACATCGTCGCGCGTGAGGGCACGCCGCTGGAGGACCTGCCCGAGGCCGGCATTGCGCAGACCAGCGACCTGATCCCCGCCATCGAGAAGGGCCTGGCCGCCGGTGGCCTGAGCGGGCTGCTGGCCGGCGCGCTGGCGGTCACCTTCCCGCCCGCCGGTCTGGTGCTGGGCGGAGGGGCGCTGCTCGGGCTGACCGCCTTCGGCGCCGGCTTCGGCGCCTGGATGTCGAGCATGGTCGGCATCGGTCTGCCGAGCGGTCGGCTGAAGCCGTTCGAGGACGCGATCGCGCGCGGCGAACTGCTGATGATGATCGACGTGCCGCGCGACCGCGTCGAGGAGATCGAGGCGGTGGTGCGGCGGCACCACCCCGAGGCGGAGCTCGAGGGCGTCGAACCGAACCAGCCGATCTTCCCCTGAAGGCCCGCGTGCCTGGCGCGCCAGGCACGCTGTGGCAAGCGGGATCGGAATCCATGGACACGCTGACTGCGGTGGAGATCCGAGCGCTGCACGAAGCGCTGGACGACGAGCACCGTGCCTGGGCCACCTACGACCAGGTCATCGCCGACTTCGGTCCCGTGCGGCCCTTCATCCACATCCGCGACGCCGAGGCGCGGCACGCGCAGGCGCTGGCCGGCCTGTTCGCGCGCTACGGCCTGCCGCTGCCGGCCAACCCCTGGCCGGGCAGGGTCGAGCGCTACGCCAGCCTGCAGGACGCCTGCCGCGCGGCCGTGGCGGGCGAGATCGACAACGGCGCGATGTACGAGCGGCTGCTGGCGGCGACCACGCGCGCCGACATCGTCGCCGTGCTGCGCCGCCTGCAGCAGGCCTCGCAGCAGAGGCACCTGCCGGCTTTCGAGCGCTGCACGCAGCGGGGCGGCGAGGGCGGAGGCGGCGGCCGACGCCTCCGCCGCGGCGAGGGAGCAGTTTGATGAGCGGGCACGGCCGCCGCGAAGCGCCCATTTCGAAGCGCGCAGCGATCAAGGGTATCCGGTGACCGGCGTCTCCCCCTTTGACCGCCATACGGGTCGCTACGAAGGCTGGTTCAAGGAGCACGATGCGGCCTATGTGTCGGAGCTGCTCGCGCTGCGGCCCTTCGTGCCGCTGACGGGCCGCGGGCTCGAGATCGGGGTCGGCAGCGGCCGCTTCGCCGCGCCGCTGGGCATCGCCACGGGGGTGGATCCGTCGGCGGCGATGCTGGAGATCGCCCGCCTGCGCGGCATCGACGGGGTTCAGGGTACGGCGGAGGCCCTGCCGTACCCGGACGACCGCTTCGACCACGCGCTGGTCGTGACCACGCTGTGCTTCGTCGATGACGCCGCGATGATGCTCGCCGAGGCGCGGCGGGTGTTGTGCCCCGGCGGCACGCTGGTGATCGGCTTCGTCGACCGCGACAGCGCGCTCGGCCAGGACTACCTGGCGCACCAGGCCGAGAGCGTCTTCTACCGCGAGGCCACGTTCTTCGCCGCCGACGAGGTCGAGCGGCTGCTGCTGGCGGGCGGCTTCGCGATCGAATCCTGGGCACAGACGCTGGTGCAGCCGCTGGCCGAGACGCGGGAGGTCGAGCCTGTCCGTCCGGGGCGTGGCGCGGGCGCGTTCGTCGTCGTTCGCGCGCGCAGCCTGAAGTGACGCCGGCCTGACGGCGCCCTGCGGTCGACAGCGCCAGGAGCACGCACGCGCATGGAGAACACCTTCTGGACGGCCCTCGTGACCAGCGGGGCCGCCGCGGTCGTGACGACGCTGGGCATCGTCACGATCCGCCGCTTCGCCCGATGGGGCGAACGCAATACCGCCTACTTCATGTGCTTCGCCGCAGGGGTGCTGATCTCGGCCACCTTCCTACACATGATCCCCAAGGCCTTCTCGATGAACCCGAACGCGCCGGGCTGGCTGCTGGCGGGCTTCCTCGGGCTGCACCTGTTCAACCGCTTCCTGACCGCCTTCGTCTGCCAGCGCCATCCGGACCGCGAGGACGTCGCCATCGGCGTGCTGCCGATGCTGGGCATCGGATTCCACTCCTTCGTCGACGGCTTCATCTATTCGATCGCCTTCACGGTCAGCGTGCTGACCGGCTTCCTGGCCACGCTGGGCATGGTGCTGCACGAGTTCCCGGAGGGCATCGTGACCTACCTGCTGCTGCGGCGCGCCGGCTTCGCCGAGCGGCGCGCGGCGGGGCTGGCGTTCGTCGCCGCGGCGGCCACGACGCCGCTGGGCATGCTGGTGGCCTGGCCCTTGGTCAGCCGCATCGACGACGTGCTGCTGGGCGCGCTGCTCGCAGCGTCGGCCGGCGCGCTGGTCTACGTCGGCGCCACCCACCTGCTGCCGCGCGCCGAGCAGGAGGGCAAGCGCTACAGCCTGGTCGCGCTGGCCGGTGGGGTGCTGGTGGCGGTCGTCGTCGTCGCGTCCAAGGGCTGAGCGCACCCTCGCCGCGCCACTCCGCCAGGAGTGCGTGCCAGACATAGACCCGCCCGGTTCGCGACGAATACCCCCACACGCCGGCGGCCCGTCGAAGGGCCGGCCCGTGTCACGCCGGCCGCGCCCGGCCGGCCGGCGGCGGCGCGCCGAACAAGCGGTCGGTGAGCCTGACGTACCAGGCCGCGCCCTGCACCTGGACGATGTAGGCCAGCGCGATCAGCAGCGCTGCGTCGGCCCCCTGCTCGCGGAAGACGCCAATGGCAATCGCCAGGGCGATCGACAGGTTGCGCATCACCGTGCCGAAGACCAGCGCGATGGCGTCGCCACGCGGGAACAGTGCGCGCGCGATCAGCGTGGACAGCACGAAGTTGAGCGCGTACATCACCAGCAGCGGCAGCATCAGGCCGACGAGGGCCGCCGGTGCGCGCAGGATGTCCTGCGACTTCAGCGCCATCGACACGAACACGATGCCCAGGACGCCGAGCGTGGACCACGGCGGGAAGCGCAGCTTGACGTGGCCGTTGAAGCGGTCGATGCCGTGGCGCGCGATCAGTGCGCGCTGCGTCCAGTGGCCGAGCGCCATCGGCAGGAAGACGATCAGCGCGATCTGCAGCGCCACCTGCGCCATCGGGATCTCGACCACGGCGCCGAGCAGCGCCTTCAGGTACAGCGGCGTCAGCAGCGATCCGGCGACGAGGCCGATGACCGTCATCTTCACCGCCGCCGGCACGTTGCCCTTGGCGAAGCCGGTCCACGAGATCGTCATGCCCGAGGTCGGCAGCAGCGCGGTGAGCAGCAGCGCCAGGCGCGCGCCCGGCTGGTCGGCGAAGAACAGCAGCCCGAGGCCCCAGCCGACCAGCGGCATCAGCACGAAGTTGATCGCCAGCGCGGTGCCCTGCAGGCGGCCGCCGCCGGGGGCGGCGAGCGCGCGCAGGTTCATGGTCACCATCATCGGGTAGACCATCAAAAAGGTCAGCGGCAGGATGGCGAAGCGCAGCACGCCGGCGTCGGCCACCTGACCGAAACCCAGGCCGAGCACCATTGCCATGGGGATGCTCCAGACGAGGTGCTTCTGCAGCCAGGACAGCAAGGTCCACATGGACGGGTTCCTCCGGGTTCCGCGGACGGGATGCGGTGGGCTGCTCAGGCCTTGCGCAGGCCGCGCACCCAGGCCTCCATCGCGTCGTTGACGGGCTTCATCGGTGCTTCCATGAAGCTGATGACGAAACGGTCACCGAGGTCCGCCACGCCGATCGACCGTGGCCGCACCGCGAGCACCGGCAGGTCGGGCAGGCGCGGGTCGATCAGCACCGCCTACCCGGCCTCCAGGTCGGCCAGCAGGGAGCTGACGCAGCCGGTCGGCTCGTCGTGCAACCAGCGCAGGTACATCGGGCCTCCGGCGCGCTCAGGCCACGTCGTCGCCGATGCGGATGCGCGTCGCGCTGACGTAGCGATGCGGCGGGATCTCCAGGTTGGTCGGCGCCGGCATGTTCTTGTAGACACGGCCGGCACCATCGAACTTGGAGCCGTGGCAGGGGCAGAAGAACCCGCCCGGCCAGTCGGCGCCGACGCTGGGGTTGTTGCTGCCGGCCGGCACCGCGCTCGGCGAGCAGCCGAGGTGGGTGCAGATGCCGATGGCGACGAACACATCCGGCCGCTCGGCGCGCGCCGCGTTGCGCAGCGCGTCGGGCAAGTCGTCCTTGGTCGACGCCGGGTCGGCCAGCACGTTGTCATGCCCGTCGAGCGCGGCCACCATCTCGGGCGTGCGACGCACGATCCAGATCGGCTTGCCGCGCCACTCGACGGTTTTCATGCCGCCTGGAGCGATGTCGCCGATGTCGACCTCGACAGCCGCCCCCATCGCCTTGGCGCGCTCGCTTGGCGCCAGCGTCGAGACGAAAGGCACGGCGGTGGCCACGGCGGCCACGCCGCCGGCCGCGCCGGTGGCGATCAGCCAGTTGCGACGGTCGGGGTCGTTGGCGTTCCGCGTGATGGAAGCGGGTCCGACGGGCTGGACGGGGGTCATGTCAGGCTCCTTGATCGGGTGGCGGGCCGGATTGCCTGCCGCCGATGAGTGGAAACACGCGAATTCTGTGCCAACCCGTTCGATCCCGAAAACTTCTTCTATGACAATGGTTTGCAGACATCGGTCGGAGTTTGTCAGGGATCAAGTGCCAAACTGGCAGTGTCAGGAACTGCCATGACGGCACAATCTGGCAGTCACCAGGCGATGTAGGCCCAGCCTTGTTCCTGCAACTCCATCAGCACCGCGGCACCCACCTGCTCGACCTTGGCATAGGGCTCGATGTCGGCCGCCGTCCAATCCAGCGTCTTCATCGTGTTGCCGCAGGCGATGAAGCGCACGCCGTAGTCGCGCGCCTGGCTGCGCGCGCGTTCGCGCAGCGCCTCGGGCACCGGCCGGCGCGGCACCTTGCCCAGCAGGTGGATGCCGGGTCCGAAGGCGACGACGGCGATGGCGACGTTGTCGTCGTACTTGCCGATCATCGCGCCGACCGAGTTCAGGATGTGCTCGATGTGCTCCGGGTCGGCCTGGTTGAGCTGGTAGACGAGCCGGTGCTCGGGCGGGTCGCCCGGCATGCGCTCGGGCCGGGTCGCCGGCGCCGCGGCCTGCGCAGCGTGGGCGGCGCCCGGCCCGGCCGCTGCGGCGGCACCGAGCAGCGGCAGCCATCGCAGCCAGCGGCGGCGTGTGGGCGCGGTGGCGTCGTCGGACCGGGTGGTGACGGCGCGCCGGGCATCGTGGTCTCGGGTCATCTCGGGTCTCCGGCCCGCGGGCAGGATGGCGGGCTGTGTCGGCCAGTATAGGAAGCGGGCCAGTGCACGCGCCGATGCCCCCCGATGGCCCGCCGGCCGGCCTGCCCATCGGCCCGGCGGGCCGGCGCGCGGGTCGGCACCGGCGCGGCCCGCACGGACGCAAGGCCGGCCCCATCCGCCGAAGGGTCGGCATATGAGCCTGCCGCCGCTGCCCGACCTCGCGGCCTTCCTCGAGAGCCTGCCCGAGCCGCACATCCTGTTCGACGACCGCTATCGCATCGTGCGGGCCAACGCCGCGTACCGACGCCAGTTCTCGCCAGATGGCTCGGTGGTCGGGCGCACCTGCTACGAGGTCTCGCACCACTACGACCGCCCCTGCGACGAGGCCGGCGAAAGCTGCCCGCTGGCGCGTGCGCGCGTGTCGGGCCAGCGTGAGCGCGTGCTCCACCTGCACCACACGCCGCAGGGCGAGGCCTACGTCAACGTCGAGCTGCTGCCACTGCGCGACGCCACCGGCCAGCGCTGGTTCGTCGAGAAGATGGAACCGCTGCCGGCGGCCCGCGGGCAGCCGGCGACGCAGGGCCTGATCGGCCGCGCGCCGGCCTTTCGCGCGATGCTGGCGCAGGTCGCGCGTGCGGCGCCGTCGAACGCCAGCGTGCTGCTGCTGGGCGAGTCCGGCACCGGCAAGGAGCTCGTCGCCCACGCGCTGCACGAGGGCAGTGCACGCGCCGGCCGCCCGCTGGTGGTGGTGGACTGCGCCAGCATGCCCGAGTCGCTGTTCGAGAGCGAACTCTTCGGCCACGAGAAGGGCGCCTTCACCGGCGCGCACGCGACACGGCCGGGCCTCGTCGAGGCCGCCAGCGGCGGCACGCTGTTCCTCGACGAGGTGGGCGACATCCCGCTGACTATCCAGGTCAAGCTGCTGCGGCTGCTGGAGTCGGGCACCTTCCGCCGTGTCGGCAGCACCGAGCTGCGCCGGGCCGACCTGCGCGTCGTCTCGGCCACCCACCGCGACCTCGCCACGATGGTCGCCAACGGCCGGTTCCGGGAGGACCTGTTCTACCGCATGGCGACTTTCCCCATCCGCGTGCCCCCGCTGCGCGAGCGCGTCGACGACCTCCCGCTGCTGGCCGAGGCGCTGCTGTCGCGCGTGGCGCCGGGGCGGCGGCTCGTGCTCGCGCCGGCGGCGCTGGACCTGCTGCGGGCCCACCCCTTCCCGGGCAACGTGCGCGAACTGCGCAACGTGCTCGAGCGTGCCGCGTTGCTGAGCGATGGCGAGCGCATCGACGCGGCAGCGCTCGGTGAGGCGCTGGGCACGGCCGTCGGCATGCCGATGCCCACCGCACTGGCACCGAAGCCATCAGTCCCGCCCACGATGCCATCGTTGCGCGTGCTGGAGGACGAGACGCTGCGCGCCCGGCTGGCATCGCACCGTGGCACACGCGCCGAGCTGGCGCGCTCGCTCGGCCTGAGCGAGCGCACGCTCTACCGTCGGCTGCAGGCGCTCGAGCGTGGCGAGGTCGGACGCGGCTGACGCCAGCGGGCCTTGGTGCGCTGGCAGCTGACACGCAAAGGAGACGGTCGGCCCAATGGCCGCAACGGGCAGATGCAGCCGTTTCGACCTCACCCGGTCGCGCGCAATGCACCGCAGGACCACGAGCACCCGCGCTGGCGGCGCCACCTTCAGCGCGAGAAAGTCACCGCCAGGTTGAGCGCCGCGATGGCGCCGAAGACCACCACCAGCGCGGCCAGCCACAGCACGCGCACGCGGTTCGTCTCGACGCGCCGGATCAACTCGGTGTTCTGCTCGGCCAGCGCCTTGATGAGGGTCGACGAGGCCTGCATCTGCTCGTGCAGTGCGGCGATCTCGGACTCGGCGCCGGCCAGCCGGGCCTGCAGCCGGTCGACCGGTGTCGCGTCGTCGGGCAGGGTGACCGGCGGTGCCGGCTCCGTGCCCCTCTCGTCGAGCTGGCCGCGCGCGCCCTTGCGTCCGACCGTGTCCCAGAGCCGTTTCGCGCCGTCGGCGACGGCGGGCGCGTTCTTGATCACCTCGCCCCAGGGCACGAGCTTGAGCACCGTCAACCATCCGACTGCCATCGTTCCGCCTCGCCCTTCGCATGTCGTGCCAGGCGTCGCTGCCGCAGCGCGCCCCAACTTGGTCAGGGTAGCAGTGTCGGCGTCCGACCGTGTCCCGCCGCGGTGTGAGCCCGATGGGGGCGCTGGCTGAGGCGGCCGCGGTCCGGGCTCAGACCGCCGCGCAGATGCCGTCGGCGCGCGGGTCGGTGGCGCCCTCGATCAGCCCGCCCGGGTGCACCGAGACCGCCCCGGCGTGGCCCATCATGTCCTCCCACGGCCCGACCACCTGCACCGCGTGGCCGGCGGCGCGCAGCGCGTCGACCAGCGACGTCTCGGCGCGCGACTCGATCTTCAGGTTGGTGCTGTCCTCGCCCCAGGTGCGGCCGAGCAGCCAGCGCGGCGCGCTCACCGCGGCCTGCAGGTCCTGCCCGAACAGCGCGTGGCGCGTGAAGACCGCGGCCTGGGTCTGCGGCTGGCCCTCGCCGCCCATCGTGCCGTAGGCCAGCGTGCGGCCGTCCGCCAGCCGCGCCAGCGCCGGGTTCAGCGTGTGGAAGGGCAGCCGCCCCGGGGCCAGTTCGTTCGGACCCGGCGTCAGCGTGAAGCTGGCGCCGCGGTTCTGCCAGTTGACGCCGGACGCCTTCAGCACGACGCCGCTGCCGAACTCCCAGTAGATGCTCTGGATGTAGCTGACGACGCGCCCCTGCGCGTCGGCCACGCCCATCCAGATCGTGTCGCCGGGCTTGGCGACCTGCGGCCAGGGCGCGGCGCGCTGGCGGTCGACCTGTGCCGCCTCGGCGTCCAGGCGTGCGGGCTGCAGGAAGGACAGCGGGTCGTCGCCGCGCGCGGCCATCATCGCCGGGTCGCCGACATGCGCGTTGCGCCACAGGAAGGCGCGTTTGCTCGCCTCGACCAGGCCGTGCACGTGCGCGAAGCCGTCGGCCTGGTCGATGTGGTTGCCCACGCCCAGGCGCTCAAAGATCGCCAGGATGGCCAGCGAGGCCACGCCCTGCGTCGGCGGCGGGTGGTTGTAGAGCCGGCCGGCGCGCAGCGGCACCGACAGCGGCGCCACCCGCTGCGCGCGCGTGGCCTCCAGGTCGGCCAGCCGCAGCGGGCTGCCGACGGCCTCGAGGTCGGCCGCCATCGCACGCGCCAGGTCGCCGCGGTAGAAGTCGTCCAGCCCGGCGCGCGCCAGCTGCGCCAGCGT
>CAZQPN010000011.1:0-18242 GCA_964595215.1 uncultured Rubrivivax sp.
GGGGCCGGTGGCGACCGCGCGCTGGCGCACGGGCTGCGCGGCTTCGCCGGCCGGTTGCGCTGGCACTGCCACTTCATGCAGAAGCTCGAGGACGAGCCCGCCATCGAGCACCGCAACTTCTCGCGCGCCCACGACGGCCTGCGCCCGGGCGACGACGCCGGCGGCGCCCCGCCGCCGGGCGTCGTCGACCGCGAACGCTTCGACGCCTGGTGCGAAGGCCGCACCGGCTTCCCGATGGTCGACGCCTGCATGCGGCAGCTGCGCGCCACCGGCTGGCTGAACTTCCGCATGCGCGCGATGCTGGTCAGCTTCGCGGCCTACCACCTTTGGCTGCACTGGCGCGAGCCCGGGCAGTTCCTGGCGCGCCAGTTCCTCGATTTCGAGGCCGGCATCCACTGGAGCCAGATGCAGATGCAGAGCGGCACCACCGGCATCAACACCCTTCGCATCTACTCGCCGCGCAAGCAGGCGCAGGACCACGACCCCGACGGCGTCTACCTGCGGCGCTGGCTGCCCGAGTTCGACACCGACGCCTACCCGGCGCCCATCGTCGACGAGAAGGCGGCGGTGGCCGCGGCCAAGGAGCGGCTGTACGCGCTGCGCGGCCGGGGCGAGACACGCGCCGAGGCCGACGCCATCCAGCACCGGCACGGCTCGCGCAAGAGCGGGCTGCCGCCGTCGGGCACGAAGCGCCGCCGCAGCGCGAAGACCGACGACCGCCAGCAGGCGCTGTTCGAGTGAGCAGCGAATGAGCTGGAAGGGCAACAAGGCCGCGCTGCCCAGCAAGCCCTGCGCCGCCTGCGGCCGGCCCATGAGCTGGCGCAAGGCCTGGGCCAGGAACTGGGACCAGGTGAAGTACTGTTCCGACGCCTGCCGGCGCCGCAAGGGAGACGCCTCGACATGACCGCCCTGCGTCACCTCGTGCTCGTGCTCGGCGACCAGCTCAACCGCGACAGCAGCGCCTTCGACGGCTTCGACCCGGCGCAGGACGCGGTGTGGATGGCCGAGGTGGCCGAGGAATCGACCCACGTTCCGTCCAGCCGCATCCGCACGGCGCTGTTCCTGAGCGCGATGCGCCACTTCGCCGCCGACCGTCGCGCCGAAGGCCTGGCGCTGCACTACACGGCGCTGGGCGACGGAAGGGCGTCGCTGGCCGAGGCGCTGGCGGCCGACATCGCGCGCCTGCGACCGCAGCGCCTGGTGCTGGTGGCCCCTGGCGACTGGCGCGTGCTGCAGTCGCTGCGCGCCGCGGCCGCCGACGCCGGCCTGGCGCTGGACCTGCGCGACGACCGCCACTTCTACACCCCGGCGCGCGACTTCGCCGCCCACGCCAAGGGCCGCAAGCAGCTGCGCATGGAGTACTTCTACCGCGAGCTGCGCCAGCGCCACGGCGTGCTGATGGACCCGGGCCAGGACGGCGCCGGCGCGCTGCCGGCCGGCGGCCAGTGGAACTACGACGTCGAGAACCGCGGCGCCTTCGGCAAGGACGGCCCGGCCGACGTGCCGCCACCGCTGTTCTTTGAGCCCGATGCCGTCACGCGGCAGGTGATGGCTGAAGTCGCGCAGCGATTTCCCGACCACCCCGGCGACCTGTCGCGCTTCGGCTGGCCGGTCACGCGCGCGCAGGCCTTGCAGGCGCTGGCGTGCTTCATCGACCAGCGGCTGCCGCAGTTCGGGCAGTTCCAGGACGCGATGTGGACCGACGAGCCCTGGCTGTGGCACGCCCACCTGGCGTCGTCGCTGAACCTCAAGCTGCTGGACCCGCGCGAGGTGGTCAACGCCGCCGAGGCCGCGTACCGCGACGGCCGCGTGCCGCTGCCGGCGGCCGAGGGCTTCATCCGCCAGATCCTGGGCTGGCGCGAGTACGTGCGCGGCATCTACTGGACGCAGATGCCCGACTACGCCGAGCGCAACGCGCTGGACGCCCAGGCGCCGCTGCCGGCGTTCTACTGGACCGGCGACACCGACATGCAGTGCCTGCGCCAGGCGATCCGGCAGACGCTGGACCACGGCTATGCCCACCACATCCAGCGCCTGATGGTCACCGGCCTGTACGCGCTGCTGCTGGGCGTGGACCCGAAGGCGGTGCACGCCTGGTACCTGGCGGTCTACGTGGACGCGGTGGAGTGGGTCGAGCTGCCCAACGTGCTGGGCATGAGCCAGTTCGCCGACGGCGTCACGGCCGACGGCCGGCCGGCGCCGTTCGGGCCGATGGCGAGCAAGCCCTACGTCGCCACTGGCCAGTACATCGCCCGCATGAGCAACGCCTGCGCCGGTTGCCGCTACCAGCCCGCGAAGCGGACCGGCGACGACGCCTGCCCGTTCACGACGCTGTACTGGGACTTCCTCGCGCGCCACGAGGCCCGGCTGGCGGCCAATCCGCGCATGGCGCTGCAGGTGAAGAACCTCGCGCGGCTGTCGCAGGAGGAGCGCGCCGCGATCGACGCCCGGGCCCGGCGCATCCGCGCCGGCGAGGTCGGCGGGAGCGGCTGAGCGGGCGAGCGGGCGAGCGGCTGCGCGGCGGGCGCGCACCGCCGCGCAGGAATCCTGCCCTGGCGTCAGCCCGCCATGACCTGCCGCACCGCGTGATCCCAGCGCGCCATGCGCGCTGCCGCCTCGTCGCACGACATCGCCGGCTCGAAGGTCCGCTCGGCCTGCCACAACGCGGCCACCTCGTCGCGGTCGCGGTAGACGCCGGTGGCCAGCCCGGCCAGATAGGCCGCGCCGAGCGCCGTCGTCTCGACGATGCGCGGGCGCACCACCGGCACGCCCAGCAGGTCGGCCTGGAACTGCATCAGCGCGTCGTTGACGCTGGCGCCGCCGTCGACGCGCAGCTCGGCCAGCGGCGGCGCGCCCATCGCCGCGGCGTCGGCCTGCATCGCCTGCAGCAGCGCCGCGCTCTGGTAGGCGATGCTCTCGACGGCGGCGCGCGCGACGTGCGCGCGTGTGCTGCCGCGCGTCAGGCCGAGCAGCGCGCCGCGCGCGTCGGCCCGCCAGTAGGGCGCGCCCAGGCCGGTGAAGGCGGGCACGCAGACGACGCCGCCGCTGTCGGGCACGCTGGCCGCCAGCGCCTCGACTTCGTGGCTGTGCGCGATCAGGCCGAGCCCGTCGCGCAGCCACTGCACGACGGCGCCGGCGACGAAGACGCTGCCCTCGAGCGCGAACTCGGGCGTGGCGTCGGTCTGCGCCGCGCTCGTCGTCACCAGGCCGTGCGCCGATGGTTTGAAGCGCGCGCCGGCGTGCATCAGCATGAAGCAGCCGGTGCCGTAGGTGTTCTTGGCCAGGCCGGGCCGCACGCAGGCCTGGCCGAACAGCGCGCTCTGCTGGTCGCCGGCCAGCGCGGCGATCGGGATCGGCGCGCCGAACCACTCGGGGTCGGTCTCGCCGAAGACGTGCGCCGACGGGAACACCCGCGGCAGCACGCTGTCGGGCACGTGCAGCAGCTTCAGCAGCTCGTGGTCCCAGACGTTGTGGCGGACGTCGAACAGCATCGTGCGCGACGCGTTGGTGACGTCGGTCGCGTGCACCCGGCCCTTGGTCAGCTGCCACACCAGCCAGCTGTCGACGGTGCCGAAGGCAAGCTGGCCCTTGGCCGCGGCGAGGTGCGCGCCGCCGACATGGTCCAGCAGCCAGCGCAGCTTGGTGCCGGAGAAGTAGGGGTCGATGACGAGGCCGGTGTCGGCGCGCACCAGCGCCTCGGCGCCGTCCTGCGCTCTCAGCTGCGCGCACAGCGGCTCGGTGCGCCGGTCCTGCCAGACGATCGCGCGGTGCAGCGGACGGCCGCTCGCGCGCTCCCACAGCAGCGTCGTCTCGCGCTGGTTGGTGATGCCGATGGCGGCGATGTCGGCGGCAGCCAGCCCGGCCGCGGCCAGCGCCTCGCGCGCCACCGCGAGCTGGCTGTCCCAGATTTCCAGCGGATCGTGCTCGACCCAGCCCGGCTGCGGGAAGTGCTGCGTGAACTCGCGCTGCGCGCTGGCGACGATGCGGCCGCGGGCGTGGACGACGATGGCACGCGAACTGGACGTGCCTTGGTCGAGGGCGAGCAGGTGGCTCATCGGTGTCTCCGGCGTCGGTGCCAGCCCGGTCGATGCCGGGTGGTCGTGGGCGGAGCGTAACCCGGGCGCAGCCGCCGGCCGCCATCCGTCCGGCCGCCCGGGCCGCTCATCGGCCATGCCCCCCCGCGTGCGGCGGGGCCGGGCGGCGACGCGACGGCCCTGGCACACTGCGCGGCCGCCCGGGCCCGGGTCGGCCCGACCCGCCGGAACGCGGCGCACCGCTCGCATGACCGATCGCCACGCCCTCGCCACCGGCACCCTGTTCGCGCTCGCCGCCGGCCTGACCTGGGGTCTGGTCTTCGTCGCGCCGCTGATGCTGCCGGCCTACCCGGCGCTGCTGCTGTCGTGCGCGCGCTACCTCGCCTTCGGCCTGATCGCGCTGCCGCTGGCGCTGGTGGACCGGCGCGAGCTGGCGGCGCTGACGCGCGCCGACTGGCGCGAGGCCTTCCGCCTGTCGCTGGTCGGCAACCTGCTCTACTACCTGTGCCTGGCCGCGGCCATCCAGCGTGCCGGCGGCCCGCTGCCGACGATGATCATCGGCACCTTGCCGGTGGTCATCGCGCTGACGGCGAACCGGCGCCGGTCGGCCGCCGTCGTCGCCCGCGACGGGCGCCTGCCCTGGGGCCGGCTGCTGCCGGCGCTCGGACTGATCGGTGCCGGCATCGCCCTCGTGCATCGGGCCGAGTGGGCGCGCGTGGACGCCACCGCGGACCCGGGCCGCTTCCTCGCCGGCGCGCTGCTCGCGCTCGGCGCGGTCGCCTGCTGGACCTGGTACCCGATCCGCAACGCCGACTGGCTGCGCGCCCACCCCGGCCGCAGCCCGCGCGCCTGGGCCACCGCGCAGGGACTGGCGACGCTGCCGCTGGCGGCCATCGGCTTCGTCGCCTTCTGGGCCTGGGCGGGGCTCGGGGGCACCGACTTCCCGATGCCGCTCGGCCCCGATCCCTTGCGCTTCGTCGGCCTGATGTTCGCGATCGGGCTGCTCGCGTCGTGGCTCGGCACGCTGTGCTGGAACGAGGCCAGCCAGCGCCTGCCGCCGGCGCTCGCCGGGCAGCTGATCGTCTTCGAGACGCTGGCGGCGCTGGCCTACGCCTTCGTGCTGCGCGGCGAGCCGCCCGGCCCGGTCTCGCTGGCCGGCATCGCACTGCTGATCGCCGGCGTCGTCTGGGCGGTGCGCATCCGGCCGGTGGGCCGAATGCCGCCGGCGATGCCGGCGGCATGAGAGGGCCCACCGCCGGCGAACCCGATGTCACATGCGCTCGGTTAGTCTGCGCGCATGACACGAGATCACGATCGACCGGCCGGCGCCGGCCGCGCCGTCCGGCCATGACCGCCGCGACGCGCCGCGTCCGATGACGCTCTCGCTCGATGCCCTCGCGCTGGGCACGCTGTCCGGCCACGGCGTGCTGCTGCTGCTGTTCACGCTCGGCGTGTTCGCGGTCTTCGCCTGGGACCGCTTCCGCATCGGCTCGGTCTGCCTGGCGGTGCTGATCCTGCTGCCGGCGCTGTTCTTCGTCTTCCCGCTGCCCGGCGTCGATCCGTACCGATTCCTCGGCGGCTTCGGCCACCCGGCGCTGGTCGCGATCTGCGCGCTGATGATCCTCGGCCACGCACTGGTGCTGACCGGCGCGCTGGAGCCGGCGGCGCGCCGGCTGTCGTGGCTGGTCGAGCGCGCGCCCTGGCTGGCGCTGCTGGTCGTGCTGATCGGCGCGGCGGGCTTGAGCGGTGTGATGAACGACACGCCGGTCGTGGTGCTGCTGATCCCGCTGCTGATGGCGGCGCTGCGGCGCGCCGGGCGCGCTCCGGCCTTCATGCTGCTGCCGATGAACTACGCGGTGCTGATCGGCGGCATGGCCACGACGATCGGCACCTCGACCAACCTGATCATCGTTTCGCTGGCCGCCGGGCTGGGCGTCTCGGCCTTCGGCGTGTTCGAGTTCTTCCCGCTGGTGGCCACCGCTGCGCTGCCGGCGCTGGCCTACCTCTGGCTGGTCGCGCCCTGGCTGCTGCGCCACGTCGAGCCGGCGACGCCGGTCGAGGCGCAGCCGGTGTTCGACGCCGAGCTGCGCATCCCCGCCGGCTCGGCGCTCGACGGCGCGCAGGTGCGCGAGGTGCTGCGCCGCACGCGCGCACGGCTGCCGCTGCGCCAGATCCGGCGCGCCGGCGGCGCGCTGACGCTGCCGTTGCCGACGGCGGTGCTGCGCGCCGGCGACCGGCTCGTGGTGCGCGACACGGTCGAGAACCTGAAGGACTACGAGTCGCGCCTGGGCACGCCGCTGCACGACTTCGACCCGTCCGCCGGCGGCGCGGCGACCGACGGCGGGTCCGAGGCCGAGGCTGCCGTCGCCGCGCAGCTCATCGTCACGCCGCAGTCGCCGCTGGTCGGCCGCACGGTGCGCGGCGAGCGGCTGGCCGACAAGTACCGGCTGACGCTGATCGGGCTGCGCAAGGCGCGCGAGGGCGCCGAGGTGCACCGCGGCGACCTGGCCGACCTGCGCGTCGAGGCCGGCGACGTGCTGCTGATGCAGGGCAGCCCGGAGTCGCTGCGCATCCTGCAGCGCGACGGCGTCGGGCTGATGCTCGACGAGCGGCTGGCACTGCCGCGCGCGCGCAAGTCGCCGGTGGCGCTGCTGACGCTGGCCGGCGTGGTGGCCGCGGCCAGCCTGGGCGGCGTGCCGATCGCGCTGGCGGCGCTGGTCGGCGTGCTGGTGCTGCTGACGACGCGCGCGGTGGCCTGGCGCGACGTCGGCGCCGCGCTGTCGGTCAACGTCGTGCTGCTGGTGGCGGCCAGCCTGGCGCTGGGCGACGCGCTGACGGTGACCGGTGGCACCACCTTTCTGGCGCAGGCCTTCCTGGCGCTGGCCGACGGCCTGCCGGCGCCCTGGGTGCTGGCTGCGCTGATGGCGCTGATCGGGCTGCTGACCAATTTCGTCACCAACAACGCCGCGGCCGCGATCGGCACGCCGCTGGCGGTCGAGGTGGCGCGCGGCCTCGGCCTGCCACCCGAGCCCTACGTGCTGGCGGTGCTGTTCGGCTGCAACCTGTGCTACGTCACGCCGATGGCCTACCAGACCAACCTGCTGGTGATGAACGTCGGCGGCTACCGCTTCATTGACTTCGTGCGCGTCGGCGCGCCGCTGTTCCTGATCATGTGGGGCGGGCTGTCGGTGCTGCTGGCGATGCGTTACGCGATCTGATCGCGTCAGCGTGACGACGTGGCCGGCGCCGACGACGGCCAGGGGGCGGGCGCCGGCAGGGGGGCGGCGCCGGGCGAGGACGGCCCCGATGGGCAACGGCGGACATTCTGCGGCGGCGCCGGCACGGCGCGGGGGGCGACCGCATCGGATGCGGCGCGGCGTCGCCGATGGCGCATCCGATTCGGCCGCCTTTGGCCGACACTTCGAGCGACCGCCGGCCCATTCCGTCTCACTGCAGAAAGCCTTCCGATGACGACCATCGACCGCAGCGGCGGCCCTGCTGCCGCGCCCGCCCCTGGCCGCCGTGCGACGGCGGCAGGGGCCTCCGGGACCGCCGGGGCGCCGTCCGTCCCGGCCGGTTCGCGCGGCCCGCTGCGCGACGCCGTCGCCGCGATCGCGCGCGTGCCGGAGCCGATGCTGCTCCCGGGCATGCTCGACCGGGCCCGCCTGGACGGGCCCCAGGCGGGCGCCGCCCATGCGCTGGCGCTGCGCCTGGCGGCCGGCGTGCGCGAACGCGCCCGTGACACCGGTCGCGCCGGCCTCGTGCAGAGCCTGCTGCAGGAGTTCGCGCTCAGCTCGCAGGAGGGCGTGGCGCTGATGTGCCTGGCCGAGGCGCTGCTGCGCATCCCCGACGCCGCGACGCGCGACGCGCTGATCCGCGACAAGCTCGGCGCCGGCGACTGGCAGTCGCACCTCGGGCGCAGCCCGTCACTGTTCGTCAATGCCGCCACCTGGGGCCTGCTGATCACCGGCCGGCTGGTTGCCACGCACAGCGACAGCGGCCTGACGACGGCGCTGCGGCGCATCGTCGGGTGCGGCGGCGAGCCGCTGATCCGCCGCGGCGTCGACATGGCGATGCGGCTGATGGGCGAGCAGTTCGTCACCGGGCAGACGATCCAGGAGGCGCTGGCCAACGCGCGGACACGCGAGCGCCAGGGTTTCCGCTATTCGTACGACATGCTGGGCGAGGCGGCACTGACGGCGGACGACGCGGCGCACTACCTGGGCGCCTACGAGCACGCGATCGACGCCATCGGCACAGCGGCGAAGGGCCGCGGCGTGATCGCCGGGCCCGGCATCTCGATCAAGCTGTCGGCGCTGCACCCGCGCTACGTGCGCGCGCAGGCCGGCCGCGTGCGCGACGAGCTCTACCCGCGCCTGCGTGCGCTGGCCGAGCGCGCAGGGAAGCACGACATCGGGCTCAACATCGACGCCGAGGAGTCGGAGCGGCTCGAGCTCTCGCTCGACCTGCTCGAGCGGCTGGCGTTCGAGCCGTCGCTCGCCGGCTGGTCTGGCCTCGGCTTCGTCGTCCAGGCCTACGGCAAGCGCTGCCCGACGGTGATCGACTGGCTGGTCGACCTCGGCCGGCGCAGCGGCCGGCGGCTGATGGTGCGGCTCGTCAAGGGCGCCTACTGGGACAGCGAGGTCAAGCGCGCGCAGGAGGGCGGCCAGGACGGCTACCCGGTCTACACGCGCAAGGCGCACACCGACGTCGCCTACCTGGCCTGTGCGCGCGCGCTGCTGGCCGCGCCGGACGCCGTCTACCCGCAGTTCGCGACCCACAACGCGCACTCGCTGGCGGCGGTGCACGCGCTGGCTGGCGGCGACGCGGCGCCAGCCGACCGCTACGAGTTCCAGTGCCTGCACGGCATGGGCGAGCCGCTCTACGAGCAGGTCGTCAAGCCGGCGGCGGCCGGCGGGCTGGGCCGGCCGTGCCGTGTCTACGCGCCGGTCGGCACGCACGACACGCTGCTGGCCTACCTGGTGCGCCGACTGTTGGAGAACGGTGCCAACACCAGCTTCGTCAACCGCATCGCCGACGCCGCCCTCCCGCTCGAGACGCTGGTCGAGGATCCGGTGCGCACGGTGGAGGCGATCGCCGCGCGCGAGGGCGTCGCGATCGGTGCACCGCACCCGGCGATCCCGCTGCCGCGAGACCTGTTCAGGGCCTCGGCCGGCGGCGCCGCCGGACGCGCCAACTCGCGCGGCATCGACCTCGCCGACGAATCGACGCTGGCGGCGCTCGAGCAGGCGGTGGCCGCGCAGACGCGCTGGGCCGCCGAGCCGCTGCTGGCCGGCCCCAGCGTGCCCGGATCGCCGCAGCCGGTGGTCAACCCGGCCGATCGCGACGACCTCGTCGGCACGGTGCGCGCGGCCGCCATGGCCGGCGTCGAGGCCGCGCTGGCCGCCGCCGCGGCCGGCGCCGCCGCCTGGGCCGCCACCTCGCCCGTCGTGCGCGCCGCGGCGCTCGTGCGCGCCGCCGACCGGATCGAGGACGGCATGGCGGCGCTGCTGCCGCTGCTCGTGCGCGAGGCCGGCAAGACGGCGGCGAACGCCGTGGCCGAGGTGCGCGAGGCGGTCGACTTCCTGCGCTTCTACGCCGACCAGGTCGCCCGCTGGGACCCGGCCACCCACGTGCCGCTCGGCCCGCTGCTGTGCATCAGCCCGTGGAACTTCCCGCTCGCCATCTTCACCGGCCAGGTGGCTGCCGCGCTGGCGGCCGGTAACCCGGTGCTCGCCAAGCCGGCCGAGCAGACGCCTCTGGTCGCCGCCGAGGCGGTGCGCCTGCTGCACGCGAGCGGCGTTCCGCGCGACGCGCTGCAGCTGCTGCCTGGGCGCGGCGAGGTGGTCGGCGCCGCGCTGGTGGCCGACGCGCGCGTGCAGGGCGTGCTGTTCACCGGCTCGACCGAGGTCGCGCGGCTGATCCAGCGCCAGCTTGCGCTGCGCCTGGACGCCCACGGCCGGCCGGTGACGCTGGTGGCCGAGACCGGCGGCCAGAACGCGCTGATCGTCGACTCGTCGGCGCCCGCGGAACCGGGGGTGCCCGACGTGCGGGCCGCGCCCTTCGACCGCGCCGGCCTGCGCTGCCCCGCGCGGCGCGAGCGCGGCGAGCAGCGCGACGCCGCCGACCGTGTGCTGGCCATGCTCGAGGGCGCGGTGCGCGAGCTGCGCGTCGGCGACCCACGCGCGCTCGCCACCGACGTCGGCCCCGTCATCGATGCCGACGCGCGCGCCGGCATCGAGCGCCACATCGAGGCCATGCGCGCACGCGGCCACCGTGTCGTGCAGCCGGCGACCGTCGATGCCGTCTCGGCGACGCGCGGTTGCTTCGTGCCGCCGACGCTGATCGAGATCGACCGCCTGGATCAACTCGGACCCGAGGTCTTCGGGCCCGTGCTGCACGTGCTGCGCTACGCGCGCGACGGGCTGGACGCGCTGATCGGCCAGGTCAACGCGACCGGCTATGCGCTGACCTTCGGCGTGCACACGCGCATCGACGAGACGGTGGCGCAGGCGGTGTCGGCGGTGCGGGCGGGCAACGTCTACGTCAACCGCAACCTGATCGGCGCCGTGGTCGGCGTGCAGCCGTTCGGCGGCGAAGGGCTGTCGGGCACCGGCCCGAAGGCGGGCGGGCCGCTGACGCTGCTGCGCCTGCTCAGCCGCCGGCCGGACGATGCCGCGCGTCAGGCGATCGACACCCTGGGCAGCGCAGCGGCGGGCCCGATGCGCGGCGTCGCGCCGGCGGCGCTGCTGGGGGCCGGGGCCGGCACAGAGGCCACCGCCGCGGCGACAGGCACGACGGCGGCGTCGGCGTTGACGGCATTGCAGCGCTGGGCCGAGACGTCCGGCAGGCGACCGCTCGCGGCGGCCTGCGGACGCCTTGCCAACGTCAGCCTGGCCGGCCGCGTGCGGCTGCTCGCCGGCCCGACCGGCGAGACCAACGTCTACGCCACCCAGCCGCGCGAGGCCGTGCTGTGCCTGGCGGCCGACGGCGAGGTCGGCGACGCCGACCGCCTTCTGCAGTTGGCCGCCACGCTGGCGGTCGGCAGCCGCGCGGTCTGGCCGACGGCCGCCGGCGCGCTGGCCGAGCGCCTGCCCGACGCCGTGCGCGAGCGCATCGTGCTGGCGCAGGACTGGACGCAGGCGGCGGCGCACGTCGACGTGGCCGTGGCCCACGCGCCGCCCGACGGGCTGCGCGAGGCTGCGGCGCTGCTGGCACGGCGAGACGGGCCGATCGTCCCCCTGGTCGGTCTCGCGCCGGGCGATGCCGCGCTGCCGCTCGAGCGGCTGGTGATCGAGCGCTCGCTCAGCGTCAACACCGCGGCCGCCGGCGGCAACGCCAGCCTGATGACGATCGGCTGACGCGCCGGCGCGGGCGCACCGGTCGGCCGCTGCCGCCGGTGAGGCGGCCTGCGTCATCGCGCTCGGCGGCGCTGTGCCCGCCAAGCCGACGACCAGGGCCTGCTGCTACAGTGTCCGGGCGCTGGCGCCCGTGCCAACCATTCGGGTCGCCGCCCCGTCGGCCACTGCCGTCCGAGGACGTCGAAGGAGCAGTCCACTTGCCTGCCGCCGCCATCCGGTTCCGTGTGACGCATGTCCTGCGGACGGGTGCGTGGCTTGCGTTGGCGGCAGCGGGGTCGGTGGCGGCGACGGCCGCCCCGCCGACCCCGTCGACACCGACCGCGACACCGTCGGCCGCGCCTGTGGAGCCCGCCGCCGGCGATGCGCGCGAGGCCGCGACGGTGCGCCTGCGCATCGTCGGCGGACTCGGCGCGCTGAACCAGTTCACACGGCACGAGCGGCCGTTCTGGACGCGCCAGCTGCCGATGGTCAGCGGCGGGCGGCTGCAGGCCGACATCGTGCCCTTCGACGAGGCCGGGCTCAGCGGCGCCGACATGCTGCGGCTGCTGCAGACCGGGGCCGTGCCCTTCGCCACCGTGCTGCTGCCGCTGGCGTCGGTGCGCGACCCCGAGCTGGCCGCGCCCGACCTGTCGGGGCTCAGCCCGGACATGGCCGCGCTGCGCCGCCATGTCGCCGCCTTCCGCCCGCACATGGAGCGCCGGCTGCGCGAGCGCTGGGGCATCGAGGCGCTGGCGATCTATGCCTACCCGGCCCAGGTGACCTTCTGCAAGAGCGCCTTCGCCAGCCTGGCCGACCTCGCCGGGCGCCGCATCCGCACCTCCAACCGCATGCAGAGCGACCTCGTCGAGGCGATCGGCGCGGTGCCGGTGCAGGCCGCGTTCGGCGACGTCGTGCCCAAGCTGCGCAGCGGCGACATCGAGTGCGCGATCACCGGCACGATGTCGGGCAACACGATCGGGCTGCACGAGCTGACGACGCACGTGCACGCGATGGCGGCCAACTGGGGCGTGGCGGTGTTCGGCGCCAACGCGGCGGCCTGGGCGGCGATCGAGCCGGAGCAGCGCGCGCTGCTGCAACGCGAGCTGGCGCAGCTGGAGGCCCGCATCTGGGCCGACGCGGAGCGCGAGACCGGCGCCGGGCTGGCCTGCAACAGCGGCGCGCCGGACTGCGTCGGCGGGCGGCCGGGGCGCATGACCGTGGTTGCCGCCACGCCTGCCGACGCCGAGCGCTGGCGCGAGATCGTCGTCTTGACGGTGCTGCCGCGCTGGCTGCGCCGCTGTGGCGAGCGCTGCACCGACGTCTGGAACCAGACCCTGGCGCCGGTGACCGGCATCCGCGCGCCCGCGACACCGCCATGAAGTCGCTCCCGCGCGGGCTGCGCGTGATCTGGCTCGCCGTCTTCTTCTTCTGCCTGTGCACCGCCGGCGTGGCCGGCTGGCTGCTGGTCGAACTGGCGCGCGGCGCCGACCGCGCCGCCGCGCGCCAGGCGCAGGCGCTGGCGCGCGGCGCCGAGACGGCGCTCAACCGCAGCCTGCTCGACATCGACCTGCTGCTGTCCAGCCTGACCGAACTGCCGGCGCTGCGCGTCGTCGACGGGCGGCTGGCCGACCCGGCCGCGGCGACGAAGGTGCTGAGCGCGCTGGCCGACCAGCGGCTGCTGGTGCGCGACCTCGTGCTGCTCGACGGCGACGGCGCGGTCGTCGCCGCGGCGGGCGAGGCGACGGCCCGCCTCGGCGTGGCGCTGCCGGCGGCCTTCGTCGCCGGCGTGCGTGCGCAGCCGGCGCCACGGCTGGCCATCGGCGCGCCGCTGACCAGCGCCAGCGCGGGCGACAAGGTGGTGCACTTCGCGCGCCCGCTCGGCGCGCGGGGCCCGGCACGTCTCGTCGCGCTGGCGACGGTGCCGGTCTCGGAGCTGACGACCATCCTGACGCCGCCGGTCGAGATCGCCGGGCTGTGGATGACGCTGGAACGCGACGACGGCCTGTTGATGGCCAGCGTGCCGGCCAACGACTCGCTGCTCGGCCGCCCGATGGCATCGGCCGACGCCGGTGTCGCGGTCGACGAAGTCGGCCGCGCCACGCCCGGGTCGGCCCGTCCCGGGCGGCTGGATGGTGCGCCGAGCTTCGCCGCATCGCGGCCGACCATCTACACCGCGCTGCGGGTGACGGCCGGCATCGCCGAGGCGGCGGCGCATGCCGAGGTGCTGGGCGCGCGCCGCGCCACCGTGGCCGTCGCCACGGTCTTCATCGGCATCGGGCTGGCGATGGGCATGCTGGCGCAGGTCTGGCTGACGCGGCTGACCGCTGCGTCGGCGGAGGCGACGGGTGCGCGTCAGACGCTCGAGCAGGCGCTCGCCGCGGTCGAGGAGGGGTTTCTGCTGTGGGACGCCGGCCACCGGGTCGTGACCTGGAACGAACGCTACCTGACGATGTTCCCGCACCTGCGGCCGGTGCTGCGCGCTGGCGTCGGGCTGGACGAGATCGCCGAAACCGCGGCGCGCGCCTTCCTGCCTCAGGGCAGCGACGACGAACGGCGCGCGTGGATCGCCGCCCGCCGCGCGGCGCGACGGCTCGACGGCCATGTCTTCGAGCAGCGCGGTCCGGACGGCCGCATCGTCGCCGTCGCCGAGCGTGTCACCGCCACCGGTGGTGTCGTCGCGGTCTATCGCGACGTCACGCAGGAGCGGCTGGCGGCCGATGAGCTGGCGCGCGCACGTCGCGCGGCCGAGGCCGCCAACGAGGCCAAGACACGCTTCCTGGCGACCATGAGCCACGAGATCCGCACGCCGCTCAACGGCGTGCTGGGCATGAACGGGCTGCTGCTGGCCACGACGCTGGACGCGCGCCAGCGCCAGTACGCCGAGACGATCCGTCGCTCCGGCGAGGGTCTGCTGGCGATCATCAACGAGGTGCTGGACATGTCCCGCCTGGAGGCCGGTCGAGTGCGGCTGGAGCCGGTGCCGTTCGACCCGGTGGCGCTGGTCGACGAGGTGGTGGCGCTGCTGCGCCCGCGCGCGGCCGACAAGGGCATCGCGCTCACCGTCGAGCATGCCGACGGCATGCCGCAGATGTTGGAGGGAGATGCCGGGCGCATTCGGCAGGTGCTGTTCAACCTGGCCGGCAACGCGCTGAAGTTCACCGAACGCGGCGGCGTGCGCGTGTGCACCGGCCACCGGCGGCTCGATGACGGTCGTTGCGTGTGGCGCCTCGCGGTGCACGATACCGGCATCGGCATCCCGGCCGCGGCGATGCCGGAGCTGTTCGAGCGCTTCACGCAGGCCGACGACCGCATCACCCGCCACTACGGCGGCAGCGGTCTCGGGCTGGCGATCTCGCGCGAGCTGGTCGAACTGATGGATGGCCACATCGAGGTGCACAGTCGGCCGGGCGAGGGCAGCGTCTTCACCGTCACGCTGCCGCTGCGAACGACGCGGCCGGATGCGGCCGGCGCCCCGGCGCTGCCACCGTCGCCACCGGAGACGGTCGACGTGACGACCGGTGCCACCCACGAGGCTGCGCACGAGACCGGCGATGAGGCCGGCGCTGCAGAGCCGGCGGGTCCACCCACCGGGACGCGATCGCTGCGCGTCCTGGTGGCCGAGGACAACCACATCAACCAGATGCTGTTGACCGCGATGCTGGAGCAGCTCGGTCACTTCGCGGATGTGGTCGGCAACGGCCGCGAAGCGCTGGACCAGGTCCGGCAGGTGCAGTACGACGTGGTGCTGATGGATCTCCAGATGCCGGAGATGGATGGCCTGACGGCCGCCCGCGAGATCCGCCGGCTGCCCGGCGCCGCCGGACGGGTGCCCATCGTCGCCGTGACGGCCAATGTCCTGCCTGAACACCAAGCGGCCTGCCAGGCGGCCGGCATGGACGGTATGGTGCCCAAGCCGGTGGACTTCGACCACCTGGCGCGTACCCTCGCCGCGGCAGCGCGCTGAGCTGGCGACGCCGGCCGGTGCCCCGGACGCGGCATGCCGACATGGGCGTCCCGCCCGAGGGCCACGCGGGGTTCCCGACGCTGCTGCAGGATGGACCCGCTGCGGACCTGCGCTGCCGGCGACTTTCGGTCGCCCTGCGTCGCGGTGCACAAAGGTGGGGCAACCATGACAATGGGTGCCGATGACGAACGAGCCGCTGGACGGCCTGACCGTGCTCGAGCGCGGCTGGCTGTCGTCGAACAACCTGCTGATCCACCCCGCGCCTGGCGAGGCGGGCGCGGTGCTGGTCGACAGCGGGCACGTCAACCACGCGGGCCAGACCGAGTCGCTGGTGCGCCACGCGCTGCGCGGCGCGCCGCTGGCGTGCCTGGTCAACACCCACCTGCACTCCGACCACTGCGGTGGCAACGCGACGCTGCAGCGCGCCTTCGGCGCGCCGCTGGCGATCCCGCCCGGCGAGGCGGCCGCCGTGGCGGCGTGGGACGGCGCGGTGCTCAGCTACGAGCTGACCGGCCAGCGCATCGAGCGCTTCCGGCACGACGCGCTTCTGGTGCCCGGCGAGGCCTTCGTCGCCGGTGGCCGCGCGTGGCAGGTGCTGGCAGCGCCCGGCCACGATCCGCACTCGGTCATGCTGTTCGACGCCAGGCACGGTGTGCTGGTCAGTGCCGACGCGCTGTGGGAGCATGGGTTCGGTGTCGTCTTCCCGGAGGTCGCCGGCGAACCCGGTTTCGACGATGTCGGCGCCACGCTCGATCTGATCGCGGGGCTGCCGGTGCGCGTCGTCGTGCCGGGCCACGGCGCGCCCTTTGGCGACGTCGGCGCCGCGTTGCAGCGCGCGCGAACGCGGCTGGCCGGCCTGCAGGCCGACCCGGCGCGCCACGCCCGGCACGCGCTGAAGGTCCTCATCAAGTACCACCTGATGGAGGAGCGGTCGCAGTCGCTGGAGCCGTTGCTGGCCTGGGCCGAAGTCACGCCGCTGCTGCGCAGCCTGTGGGTGCTGTACCCGCCGCGCGATGCGGTGCGGCCGCGCGACTGGGTGATGCAGGCGCTCGAAGAGCTGGTCGCCGGCGGCGCGCTGCGGCGCGACGGCGCCATGCTGCACGACGCCTGAGACCGCGCCTGACCGCGCTGGTCCCGACCCCGTGCGGCCCCGTCGGGCGGGATCGCGCCCGTTCGTGACCGATCGGACCCCGGTGAGCCTGCGCGCGGCCCGCCGCTCAGCGCAGGATCTGCACGCGCAGTCCGGCGCGCTGCCAGACGGCGGCCAGGGCGACGAACACCAGCGTCAGGATCAGCGATCCCCACCACTCGCTGGCGTTCTGGATGCGGTCCTTCAGCGGGTCGACCGTCCACCAGCCCGCCAGCGCGTTCACCAGCCCCAGCGTCACCAGCAGGCCGAACAGCGCCACCAGCGCGCGCGGCAGGTGCCGGCCCACCTGCAGCGCGCCGCGCGCGGCCAAGCGCTCCAGCGCGCGGCCGGCGAGCAGCATCGCCAGGCAGGTCAGGCCGAAATACAGCACCGTGCCGTACTGGCGCAGCAGCCGGTAGGCCGCGCCATCGGTGCCCAGGAAGCTGCCGTACAGCACCAGCGCCGCGCCGGCCACCACGCCGAGTGCGGCCAGCAGGCCGCCGCCACGCTCGCCTTCGGCGCGCAGCCAGCGCTCCACCAACACCCAGGTCAGCGTCTGCAGCGTCGCCGCTGGCAGCAGCAGGGCGCGGAACAGGTGGTTGGGCAGGTCGTGCCGCGCGGCGCGGCTGATCGAGGTGCAGCCCTCGATGAACGGGTTGCATGCCGGCACCAGCCCGGCGCGGATCGACAGCCACAGCGCCAGCAGCGACGCCAGCGCCGGCAGCAGCCCGGCGATCAGCGGCAGCGGCCACAGCGGCAGCGACAAAGGGGGGGGCGAGGGCGGTTGCGGCGTCATCGGGCGAGCGGGGTGGACCCGGCGTGACGCGACGCGGTTCCCCGTCCGCGCATCTGCGGATCCAGGCCACCCGCGCTCGGTGCGGCTGCCGCGTCGGTCCGTCGATGGCGGCCCGGCGCGTCGCCCCTTCTGATCGCCGCGCGATGCAGGCCTGCGCCGATCATCGGCCAGGCTCGCGTCGCGCAGGGCCTTACAGGCCCGCCGCCTCGCGCAGCGCAGCCGCCTTGTCCGTGCGCTCCCACGTGAATTCCGGCTCGTCGCGTCCGAAATGCCCGTAGGCGGCGGTCTTCTCGTAGATCGGCCGCAGCAGGTCGAGCATCTGGACGATGCCCTTGGGGCGCAGGTCGAAGTGCTCGCGCACCAGCTCGGCGATCCTGTCGTCCGGGATGACGCCGGTGCCTTCCGTGTAGACGGTGATGTTCATCGGCCGCGCGACGCCGATCGCGTAGGCGACCTGCACCTGGCACTGGCGCGCCAGGCCGGCGGCGACGACGTTCTTGGCGACGTAGCGCGTGGCGTAGGCGGCCGAGCGGTCGACCTTGCTCGGGTCCTTGCCGCTGAAGGCGCCGCCGCCGTGCGGGCAGGCGCCGCCGTAGGTGTCGACGATGATCTTGCGCCCGGTCAGCCCGCAGTCGCCCTGCGGGCCGCCGACGACGAAGCGGCCGGTCGGGTTGATCAGGTACCTGGTGTCCTTCAGCCACTCGGCCGGCAGCACCGGCTTGATGATCTCCTCGATCACCGCCTCGATGAAGGAGGTCTTCATCTTCGTCGGCGTCTCGCTCTGGTCCGGGCTGTGCTGGGTGGACAGCACCACGGTGTCGATGCTGTGCGGCTTGCCGTCGACGTAGCGCATCGTGACCTGGCTCTTGGCGTCCGGGCGCAGGAAGGGCAGGCGGCCGTCCTTGCGCAGCTGGGCCTGGCGCTCCACCAGCCGGTGGGCGTAATAGATCGGCGCGGGCATCAGCTCGGGCGTCTCGTC